>JANWZE010000007.1 GCA_025054955.1 Blastocatellia bacterium
TGAGCCTTGAGCGCCATCAACCGCGCTTTATCTTACTGGGATTCTTCGGCAGAAGCAAGAATTTTGTGAGGCATCGCTGTGCAGTGTTACCTGCAAGCATTCAGCTTACAACCTCACCTGAAGAGAGCGGGCATACGGCAAATGAACGCGGATCAGCGGGTCGCTTGCCTGCCGGCCGATCAGCGGCAGTGGCCGCGTTCCATCAGGATCGGCGCGCGCTGGCTTGGTTCACTGAGGCAGTAGTTCGGCAAATCATCGTCCACTTAACACGTCCGTCGCTGTGAAATTGATAACGAACAGGACCGCGCCCATGGGGCTTATGAAGCGCACCCTGGACGATGCGCGATGCAATTCGTCAGGAATCGCTCATGGGCTCACGCTCGCTCCGAAGGATGAAAATGGAGCACGGGCGTTCCCGCCTGTGCCACTTTTTCTGAGGAGTTGTTCATGTCGTGCGGGACGACGCCCAGAAACGATGAAAAACGCCACAGGCAAGAATGCCTGTGCCACTTTTTCTGAGGAGCGTTAATGAGCTGGGGAGAGTCGTGTCCAATAGAATTTCGGTTGAAAATCTGGTAGCAGTTCAAAAGCGCTCATCGCCGTTGGATTGTTAATGACAATGTCAGCGTCATTTTCATCGGCCAGCAGATTATTATCCGTCTGCACCAGAACCAGCACGCGCGCCATGTGCGTTTGCACCGTCGCGGGAACAGTCCAGTTAAAGCTGCGCGCCGTTGTGGAAAATCGCGCGGTGGTCAGTACCTGCGGATAGGTTTTTCCGCCATCCAGCGACAGGCGAACTTGTTGACGTGTGACTCTCAGCTCACTGGCCACATTCCATGTAATCCGCAAGGTGTCGCCGGCTCTGACAGTGCGCGGCGTGTTAGGCTCAGTCACCTGGACTTGAGGCGATCTATTCACGATCAAAACCGACGTTTCGCTCAGCCCGAAGCCGACATCATTGAAAGCCAGCACGGCGATACGAGCGGCGTCTGACACCAACGGCGGCACAGTCCATTCATAGCTGCGCGTGTCGGCGGGCAAGCCAAAGACGATTGTTTCCGGCAATCCACCTGCAAAGGGGAAGAACAAAATGTCAAACGATTGCGCATTGGCTGTGGCGTCCCACCGAAGCGTCAGCGTCTGGCCCGGTGTCACCACCTGATGGTTGGCCGGCTCTAGCACAGTTGCTGCCGGATATGATGGCGGCGAAATGGATGAAAGCGTTGTGTAAATTCGGTCACCGAGCCGGCTGCCGTCATTATTGGCTGCGTTTCCCGAAACATAAAACGCGACCGTGCCGACATCAGTCTCAGGGGCAATCCATTCAAGCATCCAGCGGGCGCTTGTTCGACCGGCGAATGAGCCGGCGGCAGTGTGTTGGACATACCAGCGCCCGTTGTCGCCCTGAAGCAATTGCGTATGCTCTGGGTCTGTTATGACAAACTGACCGGCCGGTTGTGGATTATTACCGGTCGTCAGCGCCGTCAGTTGAAAGCCCCACCGGCGCGCGCCAGCTTGGGTCAGTTCAACAATGATCGGAATGCGCTGCCCGACCTCATAACGCGATGGATGGGTGAGCGAGAGCGAACCAGGACCCGTGTTCGTTTGTTCACCAAATGAATCATGACATTCAGTGCAGTTGCCTTCACCGGGCGCATCGGTGAAGCCCGGCAACGGCCCGGTGGAATAAGCATAGGTCAGGCCAACGACGCCGAAAAAGCAGATACACGCGATCAATTTGCTGAGGTGATTGATGCGTCCGGTCTGTTTCATGCGTTTAATGTCAGTCGTCGGTGGTTGGTCTATAGTTGTGCGTTGCTGGCAACAACCACCACGATGACCAACCACAGACGACAGACGGGGAGATTACACAAATGGCAGTTTTTCAAACCTGCCGCCGAGCACTTCGCGGGAGTCAGTTTCTAGCCAGTTTTCCAGGATCGTGGCGTAGATCTGCCGGAAGTCAATGGAGAACTTGGTGTCATACGTGTTGCCTGGGTTCAAGTCGGTCAGGCTGGGATATTCTCCGATGATACCGCCTTTGACCGGTGTGCCAAAGACGAACTGCGCGGCAGAAGCGCCGTGATCAGTTCCCGCATTGCCGTTTTGCGGAACCTTCCGCCCGAATTCCGACCAGGTCATGATCAGCACCTTGTCATCTTTGCCCAGTCGTTGCAGATCACGATAGAACACGTCCACGGCGTCATTCAGATATTGCAACAGCAGTGGATGTCCACCCTGCGCTGGCGCCTGATTCTGGTGCGTGTCGAAGCCGCCGAGTGTGACGTATAGGATTTTGGTATCCAGTTCAGCGGCGATGATCTGAGCCACCTGAGCCAGACCGCGCGCCAACGGGTTGTTAGCCGGATAAACGATGTTTGGATCAGCCGTGTACTTCTTGATCCCCGTTTGGACGCGGACGGCGCTGTTGTAGGCATCCAGGGCGCTACGGCCAAGAATATCCCAATAGGTGCGTTCTGGGGCCAATTCGCGGTTGAGTGCCAGATAGGTTTGCACACGGTTGTTATATTCGCCGTTCAGTTGCGGCGTGGCCGGATTGGAGCTGGCAAACCGCGTGTCAAACTGCAATTGGTAGGACTCCAAGCTGCTGATAGCCGGCACCGGCGTGGTTTCGGCCTTTAATCCCAGCGGCAATGTCCCGCCCATATAGACCGCGATGAGCGGATTGGCACTGGATGGATATGCGACATCGAGGTAACCGCCGAGCCAGCCAGTTGTTTCAATGCGGTCGGGCGCGGCCGTATGCCAGATGTCCATTGAGCGGAAATGCGATCGGTTTTGATTCGGATAGCCGACTGCATTGATGACAGCCGCCTTTCTCTGTTGGATGAGCGCCTGCAGCTTGGGCAGGTTTGGATGAAAGCCCAGTTGATTGCCCGCTGCGTCTTGGCCAATCGGGAGGATTTGCGCCGCCGGCACGGCCAGCGTTGAGCGGGCCTGCCGATAGGCCGCCTCCAAGGCGCCACCGATCGGAATCACGGTGTTGATGCTGTCGTTGCCGCCGGCCAGTTGAATCACCACCAGCATGCGATCGTTGGCGCTGAGGGCCGCCGCTTTGGTCAGCGCGCTGTTGGCGGCCAGATTCAAGTTGCGGAAGAATGCCCGCTCGGTCAGGCCTACCGTCAACAACGTGAAACCACTCTTTTTGATAAATTCGCGTCGTGTCGTTTTTGTCTCACTCATAGCATCCTCCCTTAACTGAACTGGTACTCCGGCGAAGTCATCATCAGATGGAGCAGGCCGCGGACTTTGTTGTCAATGGTGACATTATTGTTGATGTTGAACGGAAATGTGCCGGGCGTTCCATCTGTGCCGGCCCGCAAGTAATTGATCAGCGCTGTCCGAGCCGCGTTGGAAAGAGGAACCTGGTAGAGCAACCTTGCCAGGAAATCAACGACCCGTTCAGGAGTTTGCGCGTTGTTGGCCACCAGTAGCGTCCGCACTGCCTCGGTGGTTAGCTCGCCAGGCACTCTTTGTTCAACCGGTGGTTCGTTCCGGCTCTGTTGAAAGACGGAGAATTCAGACACGAATCCTTTGGCCCAGTTGAATCGGGCCAGATCAAAGGTCGTATTGATCCAGTTGAGGCCTTCTTTCCAGCCGCTAACGTCAAACGGTCGCCAGAGCAACTGACCCATCTGATTGGCAAAGGTCAGCGTCAAGTTGAGCGACACCGGGCTATTGAGCCGCGTCAAACCGTCATTGCTGGTGACCAACTCATAGTTGAGTGTGTATCCAGTCGGTTTCAACAGCCGATAGGTGCCGATGATGTATTCGGTCGGACTCTTGATGTGCGCGCGAAATGCTTTCTCTGAGTAGAACGCTTCGGAAGCGATGCCTGAGCCAGGGATGAATATCGCTCGCAACATGTTCTTGATGGTGAACTGTGGCGTTCCTTTATCGAACACATCGGCCAGCGCATTGATCACTTCTGGCTCTGGATCATCATATCCGAAGAATTGGAAGAGGCGGTAACCGAGGAATCGGCCACAAGCGCTTTGCTGTTGGCCTGGATTCTTGTGATTGACAATGATGTCAAACATGCGTCGGCCTTGCGTGTCTGCGCCGGTGCTGCTGAATGTCACGCCCAGAACTGTGTAAGGCCCAAAATCATGGGTGATCTGTAGGCGTCCGTAGGTCGGCTGGAAGGCAAACCAACGGGGGAAATTGTTGGGCTGCCCTTCAACAGGCGGGTAATTATTTCGGACATCAACCGGCAGCACGGACCATCCGGTCAGCACACGTGAAAGCTGCCGCACGTCGGTTTCCGTGTAATTGGGCACATGGGCGACCACGTCTTCCACGCCCATGGAGAATAGCTCCAACAGCTCACGTGCGTAATTTTCGTTCGTGCCAACCTCATTGTCTTTGCGACGATTTTGATAATTGTCCAGCCAATATCCCATGGCCGGGTCGCGTGACAACCACATGAGGATATTGCGGAAGTTGCCGACCGGGAACGGACTGGTCGTATCTTCGGGAGTCCGCCGCTGTGAAGGCAGAAGCGGGTTGAAGTAACCACGGAACAGTTGGTTTTGGAGATACATCTGCCGTGGATCTATCACGCCCAATGTTGAGGTCGCAAACAAGTGGTGCCAGAAAAGCACCATCTTCTCTTGCAACGGGCGCGTCGTTTTGATCATGGCATTCATCCACCAGCCCAGAGCGAAATTTTCAAAGCCGCGTGGTGGACCGGCCTGATTGTTTTGTTGGTAATTCTGATTCAGTCCAGGAGGCTCAGGGTCCAGATTGTCAGGAGTTGTTTCAAAGTTGAGCAGCGAATGAGCAGTGGCCTCCAACCCACGAGCCACACCGGCTTCGATTTCTTCCGGGCGGGCGGCAAAGCCAGCGCGCCGCAATAAATGAGCTACCTTATCGCGTTCATCTAATGGCATTGTATAACCTCCCTTGGTTACTGAAGCTGGTCATCCAGCTCGTTGGTTGAGAGACGCGCATGGCCACAAAAGTCGGAAAAAAATTTCAGATCGCTAGCCCTGCGACCGAGCCCAACTAACACTGAAGGGCCACACGCTCGTTGAATGATCAACATATCGGTCCAGCTACCTGCCACCGACCTCAATTAGCACCGAGAAATACCATGCGCTCGCGTGGTCCGGTTATGAGCCTCCATGTCTACAGAAACGGAATCAATTCAAAGCGCCGGCCGAGCACCTCGGCTGAATCCACAGCGAGCCATTTTTCCAGGATCGTCGCGTAAACCTGGCGGAAGTCAATCGTGTGTTTCATCGCGTCGGTATCAGGATACAAATCGCTCTTTCGCAAGCTTGGATGCTCGCCAAACACACCTCCCTTAACGCTGTTGCCGATCACAAACAACGGCGCTGCGGCGCCATGATCCGTGCCATAGTTGCCATTTTCTGGAGCTTTGCGACCAAATTCCGACCAGGTCATCAACAACACTTTGTCATCTTTGCCCATCCGTTTCATGTCTTGCAAAAACGTATGAATGGCCTCTGAGACCCAGCCGAGCAACAGTGCGTGGAAGCCTTCCAGTGGCTTGTTGGCGGTGGCCTGACCTTCGTGCGTATCGAATCCGCCCAGCATCACATGTAAGATTTTCGTCCCTAGATTGCCAGCAATGATCTGAGCAGCTTGCTGCATGGCGCGGGCCAGTGGATTGGCTTGATTGTACGTGGGCGGCGGCTGTGGATATGTGCCGTCGTCGTAGCGCGCGCGTCCCGCTTGGAGCGTTTCCTGACTGGCAAAGGCGTCCAGGTTCGTGCGGCGAATCTGCTCCACCAGCACGCGCAACGGCGCGCCTTCCTGATTCAATGCGATGAAGGCATTGATTCGATTCTGAGCGTCAGCCGGATACCGGGTATCTGTCTGGAACCGGTAGGTAGCAATGTTTCCGATAGCCGGAACGGTCGTTTCACGAGCCACAAAACTCAACGGCAGGCTGCCACCAATGGCCGCCGCAATCAGTGGATTGGTGTTGGACGGCTCGGCCAGGTCCAACGTGTCACCAAGCCACCCCGTTGTGTCATAACCAACAGGATTCGCCGTATGCCAAATGTCCATCGAACGAAAGTGCGAGTAATTCGGATTGGGGTAACCGACCGATTGGATGACCCCGACTTTGCGCTGGTCATACAGGCTCTTGATGTGCGTCCATTGTGGATGGAACCCTAGTTGATTATTGGCCGCGTCATTGTTAATCGGCAGCAGATCAGCTACAGGAATCCTCAATGTCGGTTTGCGATATTGTTCGTAAAGGCTGCGCAATGAGCCACCGCGCGGGACCACCGTATTCAAACCATCATTGCCGCCTTCCAGTTGCACCACAACGAAGATGCGGTCATTGGCGCTAAGCGCAGCCGCTTGCGTCAGCGCCCCGCTGGCCGCCATGTTCATGGAGCGGAAGAATGCTTGCTGGCTCAGCCCCACCGTCAACATGGTAAATCCACTCTTTTTGATGAATTCGCGTCGTGTCGTCTTGTTCATGGTGGCCTCCCTAACTCAGTTGGAATTCCGGCATGGTCATGATCAAATGAAGTAATCCGCGAACCTTCATGTTAATCATGTCGGTTGACCCGCCCGGGGCATTCATGTAGTTGATCAACGTCTGTCGGGTTTGAGCAGACACCGGCGCTTGCAGCAGCAGCGTAGTGAAGAAGTCAACGACTCGTTCAGCGGGGGCTAGTTGACCATTCGTCAACAGTCCGTTGGCCTGCAAAAGGCTATGCACATCAATGCCACCCTGGGCTGGCTGCACCAGCGTCGCCATTGTGTTGGCAAAGTTGCACCGAGCCAGATTAAATGACGTGTTGATCCAATCCAGCCCTTCTTTCCATCCTGCGACATTAGGCGGGAAGAACAGATATTGTCCCATCTGAATCATCCCACTGAATGTTCGCAGACCGAGCACAACCTGCGTGACCAGTTGCGAGTTGGCCAATCCTGTCGGTCGAAGCAAGCGGAATGTGCTAACGATATATTCAGTGGGGCTTTTGATATGCGCCTTGAAGGCCTTGTCCGAATAGAACGCCTCCGATGTTGGATTGCCCGGCGTGAAGATTCGCCGGAGCATGGCGCGAATGTTATATCTGTCTCCGCCATGCACGCCATCGAACGTGTCAGCTAGATCATTGATGACCTCCGGTTCCGGGTCATCATAGCCAAAGAACTTGAACAACCGATATCCGAGAAATCGGCCGCAGGCGCTCTGTTGCTGGCCCGGATTTCGGTGGTTCACGATGATGTCAAAGAGTTGGCGACCATCGCCACTGAACGAACGGTTCAGCACGCGATACGGCCCGAAATCATGCGCGCTGCTATTGAAGAAGAATTGTCGAATCAGCCGATCATCGCGCTCGAACAGCACCGTCCAGCCGGTCAGCGCGCGGGATGCCTGACGAACGTCCACTTCAGTGTAGTTAGGTTCGCCGGTGATCGGGTCATTCACACCTAAGGAGAATAGCTCCAGAAGTTCGCGCGCATAATTTTCGTTGCTCCCAACGTCGGCATTGAGTTTGACATTAAGGAAATTGTCCAGGTAAAACAGCATGGCAATATCCTTACTCAGGTTCTCAAGGATATTGCGAAAATTGCCGACGGGAAACGGATGAGTGGCTGCGAGCCGACCGAGCCGACCTGTATTGGGATCGAAGTTGCCGCGAAAATGTTCGTTTTGCAGATACATGTGCCGCAGGTCTAAGTCAGCCCCGGAGGTGGCAAACAGTCCATGCCAGAACAGAACCATCTTTTCTTGTAACGGGCGCGTCGTGGTGATCATGGCGTTAAGCCACAACCGTTGCATGTCGTTTAGCAATGAGCCGTATACAGAAAAATACTGCTGAGTGGTCAGATCAAGGTATGACGTATTGGGCGGGATGCCATTTTGAGCCGGGGCATTGGGCAATGGTCCCAGGTTGTCAGGGAACTTTTCAAAGTTGACCAGATCGTCAACAAGAGCAGGCAAACCTTTGGCAACACCCTGCTCGATTTCTTCAGGCCGGGCGGCGAAACCGGCGCGGCGCAGCAGATGAGCGACTTTATCTTTGGTGTCCAGTGGCATACGCAGTCCTCCTTAGGTTCAAGCAGCCAAATCCGGCAAGTTAGTTAACTCAAAGACAGATGAAGAAGCGCCACCGCAGGCACTCTTATAAACCGGGCTCTTCATGACCTGGGTGCAGTGACGAGCGGTATTCTACGGGATTGCTCTGGCTTCGTCAATCAATTTCTTATTTAGCCGGCGAGGCTATTGGCGCTCAACCGAAACAGCCCGATCGTGTACTCCCGCTCATGTTGTCTCGACGATGGGATCACCGCCACCAACGAGACTGCTAAAAATTTGTATTGTCGTGACGGCCAGATCAAACACCCTCGCGATACTGCTAAAAAGTTTGTGTTGTCATGACGAAATGATGTGAGTTTGTTACCATAATAAGCGATGTTCATCGTGGTACAACAACAAACAGAAATCTCCATTGGCGGTGGTGAGTTGCCTCTGCTTTGGAGGTTGGTCTTAATCCTGCTGGCCATGCTTGTGCTTGGCCTCATCGTGTGGCTATTTCGTCGCCTCCGCAGGAGTATCCAAGCAGAGGATGAATGGTACACGGGGGAATACTCCCTGCTAAAGCCTGAGGCGCCGGCGTCAAGCCCTGGAGTTGATACGGCTGCTCGCTCCCCTGTGTCACCTTCGACAGAGCTGCCGGCAGCCGCGACTGTTACATTGAAAGAACCATCCCCTTTGCTCCAACAACCTGACTCAATCCCATCAGCGCCGCTCATAGAGGAACGCACGCCGGTTCTGTCTCCATCGTTGTTTAAGGAGCCATCGCCAGAGGCGCGCCCACCAGCGCCGGCAACCGAGTCAGCCGGGGCGTCCTCATCATTAACCCCACCCACTGCCGCTGAGCCAGAGTATCCTGCTGCCGAAAGAATGGATTCAGACATGGGCCAGCGGCCTCTCTCTGCGGATGCGGCCAGGCCAACGGCTTCAGAGGTTACACCACCACAGCAGCCGGACGCAGCCGTGCTGCCGCCGGCCAGTCAGCCGACACCTTCGCCGCGCGTTCTCGGAATCCCATCAGGCCAGGCCGAGCTACCTCATCCGACGGCAACGCTCGACGTGGTGCAGGAGATAACTTGGCATCCTCCATCTCTCGTCATCAACATGCGCGTGCGAAATGCGTCAACTTATACCCTGAGCAATCTATTCGCTGAGTTTGCGCTTGTGCCCATCGGCGTTGATTTGGTGGAAACGCGCTTGGAGCCAATTGAACCAAATGTGATTGGGCCTGGTCAGCAAGGGAAGCTCTTGCTGGAGCTCAAAGCCAACCGATATTCCCTGTGCAAGTTGACTCGGATTATTACGGCCGATAAAAAAGAGGTCTCGTTCAGTTGTTGGTTGGCGCTGCCGCCTCAACCAACAGAGCCGCCATCACGATGAAACAATCAATTGAGCGCGGCAGTCGGACCATAAACGTATCGCTGTGGGCAGTGGCGGTGGGAAGCGCCGATGGTTGGAATTTGGTGCTGTGGTGGTAGGGTTATATCGTTTGTTTTTCGTAGTTTTTGGATCATCCAAGGCGGTGCGCCAACCATAATTTCTTCTTGACACTCATAGCGATAATATGTACACTGTCGCTTCACTTTTGCATGAGGGTTGTAGGTACGGGTCGCTGCCCTCTAACAATGTATTCGTTGAGTGGTTGGCCGTAATAGAATTATGTTAAGTCTTGTGCGCCCAGACGTGTCTATCGGCGGGTGCCCATTGCCCGGCTTTAAGCGTGACCTACAATACACAACTATGCGGGAGGCATAGATGCCATATTCGTATGCAAATATTCGCGCGCGGATAGTTGCCACCGGTTCACATTTACCCAGTCGTGTCATCACCAATTCAGAGATTCTTGGACTTGAAGGTTCGGATAGCTCGATTCGTAGGCTGCTTGGCGCTGTTGAGCGGCGAGGTGTAGAAGAGCACGAAGCGTGCTCGGATATTATCACAGCAGCAGCCACCCGGGTACTAGAGACGGCTGAGATTTCACCGCTGGAAATAGATCGAATTATCGTCAGCACAACGCCGGGCGATTTTGTCGAGCCCTGCACGGCCAGTGTGGTTCAGTATAAGCTGCGGGCTCGGTGCGCAGCCACAGACGTAGGCATGTCCTGTGTAGGTTGGGTTGCTGGCGTTGACTATGCGCTCCGATGTTTGGCCACAGGCGAGAAGCGTATCCTGGTGCTGGCTGGGACGATTGTGTCCAAAGGAACGGTCTTTCGTAATCCAATGCATCGAGCCATTTTTGGTGATGGCGCTGGCGGCGTATTGCTAGAAGCCACAGACAATCCCGGCCCGAGTCAATTCTTGGCTGGGGGCTTGTGGACCGATGGACAATACTTTGATGTCATCACGATGCCAAATCTGACGTCGGTTCATTCGCCGCGCATCCCGATGGAGTACAAGGGTAGCTTCTACATGGGACGGCGCGAAGTCATCAACGAAGCGTTGAGGAATAACCTCTCACGCTGCGTGGATGAGGTTCTGCAAACGGCAGGTGTAACCAAAGATGAGATTGATGTGGCCTTCATTCACCAACCAAGCAAGCCGCTGTTTGAAGAAGCGTTGAAAGCTGTTGGTGTGCCGCGCAGCAAGGTGATTGAAGATTACGAATTATACGGCAACACCATTTCGGCGGAACTGCCAATCTCTCTCGACGAGAATGTGCGCAACGGACGCATCAAACGTGGCGATACAATTTTGATGGTGACTTTTGGAGCTGGGTTCAGCGCCGGCATTCTGCTGTTTCGGTATTGAGATTCTGGCAAACCCGGCGGTTGGTCAGTTCAGGCGCCAGGAATTGAGAACTAGAGACGAGGCTCAGGCGCGTCGGTTTCTGGTGTTCAATTCGTGGCGTTGTTTCTTTATGGGGCAGGAGCAATCATTCTCCCCTCACTTTGCGTCGTCGGCATCGAGAGTCGCCGGCGCTCTGTCGTCGCCATCTGCCCATATCCTGTTTACGCCCGCTTCAAACGTCTTGGCTCACGTGGGGCGCTGTGTTGTGTTGGCCAGGGAGCTGAAACGCCGGGGTTACAGAGTCACGCTCGCCGGCACGCCCAAATTCCTTCAGGACCCAGCCGTGATGGCGCCGAATGAATTCGCTACCTATGGTCTCCCCGATTACGATGTTGAGGCCGGGTTAGAAGTGTTACGCAAGGTTCGTAAGCTGCCCTCTGAACGCGAGCTCAACCAACATATTCAGGCTGAATTACAGATGCTTGACCAGTTGCGACCGAACGTCGTGGTCAACGATTTCCGTCTGACCACCTATATCTCAGCGCGACGATGTGGCATACCGGTGGTTTCGTTGGTTGGTGGGCGTTACTTGTATCAGTATGCCTCCAAGCCCTTCAAAGCGCCCCGTACACATCCATCCTATCCCTTTCTTCGATGGATCATAGGAGAAAGAGGCACAGATGCGTTGGTGCCAAATCTCCAGCGTTGGGCGCTGCGGTATAAGATGCGCCCGTTTTATCATCTCAGCAAGCGTTATGGTGTCGAGCCGAAGAAAGACCTCTGGGATTTGCTAATTGGCGAGTATAACCTCATTTTGGATACAGAGCTGCTTGGCCCGACCAAGCCATTGCCTGAGAATTTTCGTCGCGTTGGCCCGATCAATTGGACGCCACAGATACCGCTGCCTGCATGGATTCATTCGGTTGACCGAACCAAGCCGGTGTTATATGTGACAATGGGCAGCACTGGGCATCCAGACTTGTTCCGGCATCTGATCGCCACGTTGGGGGGAGCGCCGTACACCGTGATTATGAGCACCGGTGGACAGTTTCAGGTGAGCAACCACTCGTTACCGAGTAATTTCCGTGTCGCCAAATTTGTTCCCGGTGATCAAGTGATGGAGTTGGCCGACCTGGTTATTTTTCACGGTGGGGCTGGCACGGGCTATCAAGCGATGGTGGCAGGAAAGCCGGCTATTGTCATTGCCACGCACTTAGAACAGGAATTTGTTGGCCAAGTCTTGGAGGAGCACGGCGCGGGACTCTTCTGGACGATGAATCAAGTGACGAGAACGCCGTCGCTGATTCGCTCCTCTGTCGAGACGATATTGAACAATTTGCCTTGGTACCGCGGCAATATGGAGCGGCTGCGTCAGGATGTCCTCCAGTACAATCCAGTAGAAGTGGCGGCTGATTGTATCGAACGCTTTGTGCTGGATCGCCAGCAGCGGAGTTAGGTTTTTGCTATGGCGATATTGATCACTGGTGGGACGGGGCTGGTCGGCAGCCATCTAATCGAAGACCTCATCACCGGCGGCATTCCTGCCCACTCACTTCGCGCGCTCGTTCGGCCACAGCGGGATACGGCGTTTTTACGCGCCCAGGGCGTTGAACTTTGTTACGGCGACGTGACAGACCCTGACTCGCTGAAGGCCGCGCTCAGCGGTATCCAGACCGTCTTTCATTGTGCTGCTGCCGTTGATGAGAAGCGTCGTGAGCTGTTTTGGCAGGTCAACTATCAGGGCACAGTCAATCTCCTGCAAGAGGCGCAGCGCGCCGGCGTTCAGCGATTCGTCCATGTTTCAACGATTGGCGTTTATGGTTTATTGCAAACGTCGCCGGCAACTGAAGAGCACCCCAAAAATCCACTGCGACCCTATGCCGCTGCCAAACTCGCCGCTGAAGAGAAACTCTGGCAATACCATCAGTCCGGTCTGAACGTTGTTGTGCTGCGGCCTACTGCCATCGTTGGTGAGCGAGACCGAACCATCACTAAGCGACTGGTGCAACTGGCGCGTCGAAGAGTTGTGCCGCTGATTGGCGATGGCCGGTCGCATGTCTCATTCGTCTACGTCAAAGACTTGACCCGCGCTATGATCCTGGCCAGTCAATCGGAGCGTGCCGTAGGGCATGCCTACAATGTACAAGGGTTCACAGCGCCGATTCGCCAGGTACTGGAGTTTTTCATTGATGCTGTTGGCAGCCGGGCTAAGCTGATTCCGATTCCTTACGCCGCAGCGTATGCTGGCGCGCTGTTGCTTGACGCTGTGTTGACGCTGACCCGCCCCAATGATCATCCCCTTCGCGCGCGGAAAGGGATTCAGCAGTTGACCCGCGATCTGACATTCGATACAACCAAGATCAAAACCGACTTAAATTTCGAACCGCGCTACGACATGGCTCAGTCATTCGGCCCGGCCATCCGGTGGCAGTTGGAGCATGGATGAACATCGTTGTGACCGGCGCAAATGGCTTCATCGGCAGTTTTCTGGTTGAGGCGTTGGTCGGCCAAGGCTATCGCGTTCGATGCTTCGTGTTACGTGGTGAACCGGTGGATGCGCTGCATGGATTGCCGGTGGAAATTGTCTACGGCGATGTGTGCTCTCGGGAGACGCTCGGCGATGCGGTGAAGGATGTTGATTACGTCTATCATCTGGCCGGGATCAAAACAGTTTGGGACGAACAGACCTATTTCCGGGTGAATTTTCAAGGGACGCGCAACGTCTTGGAGGCCGCGCGGCAAGCCAGTGCTCGGTTGAAACGGTTTGTTTATGTGAGCAGTCAGGCGGCGGCAGGTCCAAGTTGGGACGGCCATCCCCTGACGGAAGAAGAAGCCTGCCATCCGGTGACGGCCTATGGGCGGAGTAAACGCGCTGCCGAAACTTACTTGCTCAGTCAGGCTCAGCAGGTTCCCATCACCATTGTGCGGCCCACGCTGGTCTATGGGCCACGCAATCTGGAGACGGCGATGCTTTATACGATGGTGCGATGGCGCCTGTTGCCGCTGATCCGGCGTGAACAGTATCTGAATTTAATTCATGTTCGCGACGCAGTTCGTGGCATTCTGTTGGCTGCTCAGCATGAGCAAGCGTGTGGACAGATTTATTTCATCACCAGTGAGCAGGCCTATACGTGGCGAGAGATTGGTCAACGAGCCTTTCATCTGAGTCGCACTAGAGGGATTGTGCTGCCGGTTCCCTGGGTTGGTGTCAAAGTGGCAGCCGGTGTGATAAAGTCATACCGCCGGTTCAGAGGCCAGCCGGTCCATTTGATTGATGATAAGGTCAGAGAGCTCAGTCAACGCTACTGGGTTTGCAGTGGCCAGAAGGCTCGGCGAGAGCTGGGATTTGAGCCTCAGATTTCGCTGGACGACGGCATTCGGGAGACGCTGCAATGGTTTGAGGAACGAAGACGATGAAAGCGAGTTCATTGCAACTCGGCGTTCCGTTACCAAGCAGCGGCTTCTTGCGTGAGGAACGAAGACGATGAAAGTGAGTTCATTGCAATTGTTATGTTGCCCAGCTTGTGGCGGCTCGTTGTCGCTCGGTGCGTCGGCGGCTCACGACCCGGTCCACAGTGGGCAGCTTGCGTGCGCCAAATGTGGGAAAAACTTTGCCATTAAAGACGGCATCGCGCGGTTCATCAAACCGGACGAATTGGTCGGGTCCAACAAGAAGCATGAAAAACTGAACAACCTGTTTTCCTATATCTGCACGCCTGCCACACGGCTCATGTTTGCGCTGTGTGGCGGCGAGGACCGCGCGCGGGCTGAATGTCTCGACCGGCTCGATCTTCGTCCTGGCGGGCGGGTGTTGGAGATTGGCCTTGGCACGGGCGATAACTTACCCTATCTGATCAAGCGGGTGGGCAACGCCGAGATTTTCGGGATTGATATTTCTCACAGCATGTTGGAGCACTGCGTGCGAAACCTCAGGAAGTGGCATCTGGCGGCAGAGCTTTTCCTGGCCGAAGCGGAGCACTTGCCGTTTCGCGATCATTCATTCGATTGCGTCTACCATCTTGGCGCGATCAATTTTTTCACTGATCAGCAGCGAGCCATTGCTGAGATGATTCGCGTGGCCAAACCGGGCACCAAGGTGGTCATTGTGGACGAAAACGAAAGAGCGCTAAGGGTGCTCGATAAATTTGCTCTCCAACTGATGATTGGCAAACGAAAAGAGGTTGTGCCGCCGATTGACTATGTGCCCAAGACAATGCAAGACATCCGGCTCGATGAGATTTGGAAAGGGTACGGCTATCTGATCGAGTTTCGCACGCCGCTCGGTTAACATCTCATGATGAGAGAAAAAGGTGACCAAATCATCCGCGCTGAGTATAGCCAACGGGTGTTGATGGACGTGTTGGAGGCCGCGCGCCGACCCGATAGCCACGCTGTGGTCATGGTTGACCTGTCGGCAGCCGAAGCGTTCCGACGACGGTATAAGGAGGCCCACGGCATTTCGTTGACGACTGTTCATCTTTTGATCAAGGCATTGGCGTTGATGATTGAAGAAAATCCCTGGATGAATTACATGGTGGATGGCTACAAAATCATCAAGCCGTCCACGATTGATATTGGCGTGTCAGCGGCAGCCGAAGAAGGCGTCACGCCGGTCGTGGTGATCCGCGAAGCCAATAGGAAATCGCTTCGAGAGATTAGCGAGGAACTGAAGGCCAAAGCCGCCGAGGCTGTTCAATTAGAGAAGCAAAATCTGGAAAGGTTGAATCGTCTGGGCCGGCTGATTCCAGTTGGATGTCTGCGTCGGCCATTGATCCGATTTGTGGCGCGACGGTATTGGGTGCGCCGCCGACTGATTGGCACGGCGCAAATCACAAGTCTGGGATTCAAAGACCTCGCCTTTCATCTGCCCACTCACATGGGCACAACCATGTTGTTGAGTGTGGGCGGTGTGACGCGCCGGCCTGTGGTCGTCGGTGATAAGATCGAGATTCGTCCGACCGCCTATCTGGCATTTCAGGTAGACACGCGCGTGTTGAACGCGAAGAAGGCGCTGCGCGCGTTTCGTCGCTTCCGCCAGTGGCTTGAATCGCCGGAAGCGTTGGACGTTGCTGAGCGAGCGGTGAACCAGCAGGCCGCGACCACAGCGCGATGCGCTCAGACCGAAGATGAAACGGCAGTGGGGCTAGAACACGACATGGAACATTCGTCGTCAACCTCCTGAGGCAGGGCCGAAAGCGCCTCTGCTTCGTTCGCACGGCTGGCGCGTGAGACCGGCTCGATCGGGGTCAATCAATAGCAGCGTTGTTTGATGTTCCTGCTGATAAAGTCATAACAGCTCGCTGAGCAGAGAGACATGCATCAGACATCATCCGTCAAGCGATTCCCGTTTGTTATCACCGACAAAGTCGTTTATGCCGTTGATGGCGTATCCAAATTCATGCTTCACGTGGTGATGGACCTTGAAGGTTCGTTGCAACCGACGTTGCTGGCGCAAGCGGTCGAGTTGACGCTACGCCAAACGCCGATTTTGCGCAGTGTAGCTCGGCTGCGCGTGTTTGCCTCCTATTGGGAGGCGCAAGATGGCATAGCGCGTGAGTCACAGTTGCAGGTGGTTGATGTCTCTCACGAGCCTGAGCCTGAACAGGCCGCACACTCGGTGATGGAATCGTACATCAATGATTATATTGACATCACCCGGACGCTGCCCATGCGATTCCTGCTCATTCAGCTCGGCCCGCAGCGGTGGTGGTTCGTTGCCAAAGTGCACCATGCGTTGATGGACCCGCTGGCCATCACGTATGTCGTCCAGGACATTCAAATGTTTTACCAACGACTCCTCAATGGAGAATCTGTTGTTGTATCGCCTGAGCCGCTGGCGGATCGAGGCCGCTGGCCAGTGCTGAAAAGCGTGCCAGTGTCGCTCTGGCTACGCGTGATGGGCGTTGGATGGTCGCGCCTGCGTCGCCACCGGCGTGAGGGGAGAAAGGGGCGGCGGTTGCACGTCAATTTCTCGGCGCCCGCGCTCCACTCGGACACGATTGCCTATCGCACGCTGCGATGGAGCGGCCCAGCATATCTGACCGCGCGGGCACGCGCCAAATCTCTCGGCGTGACATTCAATGATCTGGTGATCGCCGCTCTGTTGCAGGCTGTTCATAAATGGAATGGCGGCGGCTCCAATGCAAATGATTTTTACACGATCGTCATGCCGGTTGACATGAGGCGATACGTGCGCGCGCAAGGGCGTATGCCGCGCATTCTGTCCAATTATGTAGGCGGCACGCTGATCACCGTCTCGGTCGGACAGCTCACCACGTTCGAGGAAACAGCGCGACACATTGCGCGGGAAACGGAATTCATTCGTCAGCATCATGTCGGATTGCGGCACAACCTGCTACTGCCGTTCTTGCTGATTGCGCCGCCACAATGGCTGCGACGCACCGTGCAGCGGATTCATGCTCGTCATCCAGAGCGGCTGGCGCCGACCGCCATCGTAGCCTATATGGGCAAACTAGAACGGCTGTTTGCGCCGTTCCCAGGTTGTCAGATCAGAGGCATTGAAGGCATAGGGACAGGATTCTATCCGGTCGGCTTTGATGTCTCGGTGTTCGCCTACGGCAAGGAATATGTGGCGACGCTGACCTATCGCAAAGGCGCGTGCACTGAGCAAGAGATGGACCGATTCATCAGCCTATTTTGGCAAGAAGTCATCAGCGAGGAACGCGGATGAGCGCACAGCTTCGGTTGCCGTTTATCACCAGCGACAAGATCATCTATGCGATGGATGGCGTGTTCACGTACATGCTCCATGCCGTTTTGGAGTTGACCGGTCGGTTGGATGAATCGTTGCTTGAGCGCGCCATTGAGTACGCACTGGTCAAGTCGCCGATTCTGAAAAGCGTTGCGCGACTCAAACCGCTGGGGTCCTATTGGGAGGTGGTAGATGATCTGACACCGTATGCGATATTGACGGTCAACGACCTCTCGTCCGATCCTGAAGCTGACACGAGTGTGGCGGCCTTATTGCAGGCTTACATCAACGAAGCAATTGACATCACAGCGTCGCCGCCAACGCGATTCTTACTCATCCAGTTGCCGGACAACCGATGCGTGTTTGTGATGAAAGTTCATCATTGCGCCGTTGATCCGGCAGGCATGTTGCATTGTCTGGATGACATTCAGACAGCCTACCGGCACTTGCTCAACGGGGAGGCGTTGCCGCCCGTGAGTCCAATGCCGTCGCGCAGTCGGCGCCAATTGTTCCGCCATGTCTCTCCACTGTTGTGGCTGCGGGTGATTGGGCGTGCGGCAATCAGCCTCGTTCGGCGGCAAAAGTCGCAGCCGCGCGGGTTTGTTCAGTTTGACGACGCAGCAAAAAGCTATCGTCAAAGCAATCACTGCCGGACATCACAGCCGCATGGATTTGCTCAGTTTGACGGCGGGCGTTCGAGCTGCACTGTTGCTTATCGCACGGTTCAGTTCAAAGGGCGCGATTACACGAAGTTTCGCGCTCGCTGCAAATCGTTTGGTGTGACGGCGAACGAACTGGTCATGGCGGCGCTCTGTTGTGCGATCCGTCGTTGGAATGGCCAGCGGGAGCGCCCTGACGCTGTTTATTCGATTGTCATGCCGGTTGATTTGCGGTGGTATCTTCGCCAGGGAGGACAGGTGCCGCGGATCATGGCCAACTTCATTGGCGGAAGCTGGATTTCGGTTCCGGCAGCCTACGTGACCACATTTGAGGAGACCATTCAATACATCGCTCGTCAGACGCGATTCATCAAGGACGGTCACATGGGCTTGCTGGCCAATTTAGGCATGCCGGTGGTGAAACTGCTGCCGCCACGCTGGTTGCGACGAGCGGCTCAGCGGATGTATCAACGGCATCCGCAACGGATGGTGCCGACAGCCGTGTTCGCCTACCTGGGCAAAGTTGAGCGGATCATGACGACGTTTCCAGGTTGTCAGCTCACGGGCATTGCCGGCGTTGGCGCTGGTTTTGATCCGGTTGGACTGGATGTGGTCGTCGTCAATTTTGATCACGTTTTTTCTGTCACCGTGACATACTTGAGAGATGTCTGCCCCGATGCTCAAATGGACCGGTTCATGATGCTCTTGACCGACCAGATTCTGGGTAATGAAGAGCAGCAGCACGCCGGAGCGCCTCATGACGAGCGAACAATTAGCACTTCCCGGTAAACCCTCGGCTTGGCTTTGACACTATTACCGGTGATGATGAATAAGCGTGGGTGTGTGATGAGCGGCAAACGGGTGTTAGGAGTGGTATGGTTAGCCATATTATTGTTGACTCTGCCTGGGTTTCTCGGCGCACCAGGCTTGCTCAGCTCACCGTTGGGATCATCATCTCTTCAACGCTCGCCTATCTCACCAACCATGCCGGACGATGATGAGCCGGTCAAGTTGGAAAGCAATTTGGTCAATATCATCTTCGCCGTCCGAGATAGCCAGAATCAGCCCGTCAAAGACCTCAGCAAGCATGATGTGCTTGTCACACACGATGGCGTGCCACAGCCGATTGCATTTTTCGCCCGCCGAGATGAATTGCCGTTGGTGCTGGCTATCGCTATTGACTTCAGCGGCAGTCAGCAATGGATTTGGCCTGAGAGCCGCGCGGCTGTCGAGCAATTTCTTAGTCACGTCTTCCGGCCCGGTCACGATTATGTGGCGCTGGCCAGCTTTCGCGGCACGGTTCACCTTCATGCAGCGCTGACCAACCAACGGCAACGAATTGACCGGCTGATGCCCGCGCTGGCGCGAACCGATACCGGCTACGCGCGTCAGGGCACCGCTCTGTATGACGCCATCTTCGTGCTGACCGATGAAGTGCTGGACGGGCCGACGGCATGGCGCATCGCCAGAAACCATCACGACATGATTCAACGGGCATTGTTGGTGCTGACAGATGGGCACGATACAGCCAGTGTTCACAACGCCACGAACGCTATCGCGCGCGCGCAACGCGCCGGTGTCGCCGTGTACGCGGTCGGCATCGGTGATGCCTTCGGGCGGGCTGCCGTAGATCATAAGGCGCTGGATCATATATGTCGTGAGACAGGCGGTCGCGCTTACTATCCCAAGCGGTTTGATGATTTGAGATGGGCGTTTCGTCAGATTGCTGAGGAACTGACCACGCAGTATATGTTGGCATTTTACTGGCCAACCATACGACCAGATGATGGGCTGATTCGTGTCCAGATAGTCGGACGACCGAATCTCAGCATTCGGTGGCGACGCGGCTATGAGATAAGTTCGGTTCCTCTCTAACCGTGTGTGAGGAAACGGAGCCGTGTGTGGAGAATCTATGAGAAAAGTGAGGGCAAAAGGATTTTGTTTGCTGTCGGCGGCGTTCCTATGGTTCACCGTGTTCATGCCTACGGCTGCGCAGCAGACCAGCGATCATCAGTTTCACATGGTCGCGGTGAATTTCCCGCGCGACGTGGCAGTCAAGCTGAAACTGCGCGGCACGACGCGCTACGCGCAGGTCAACGGTTCGGCTGAGATCAAGCACAAGGGCGGGTACACGGAGGTTCGGCTGAGTTTGAAAGATGTCGTCACGCCGGGAGAGAAACAATACACGACGTATGTTGTGTGGGCCGTAACCCCGGAAGGACTGACGGACAATCTGGGTGAGTTACGTCCCCAGAAAAATCCCTATGTCAATCTCTGGTTGCTCGATAAGATTCCTCAGCCGCGCCGTTGGGAGGGAATGCTGGAGACGGCGACGCGATTTCGCACATTTGGCCTGGTGGTCACCGCTGAGCCTCACTTCCTCGTGCAATCGCCAAGTCGTCAGGTGATTGCCGCTAACATGGCGCCGGAGGAAAAATTCGCCGGGTTAGAGACTGAGAGCTTCAAGCTTGATTTTCGTGGCGATGTCGGATTGGAGAGCGTCCCATGGCGCGAGGACCGCGTGGTAGCCCCCCATGATATTCCCATGCCGATGGAATTGATTCAGGCGCGGCGGGCGCTGGACATGGCGTTGTTCTGGCAAGTGGGTACGATGGCGCCGCAAGAGTTGAAGCAAGCTGAGCAGAAGCTCTCGGAGGCTGAGCAGGAATATCAACGTGGGCAAACGGAACGCGCCGCATTGTTGGCCCGCGCCGCGATCAGACAGGCGGAGCGAGCGCGACAACTCAATCAAGAACGACTCGATGCCCAAATCCGACGGCGATACGAATTGGATTTGGCTGATGCGCTGGACAAACTGGATCAAGCTGAACGGGGAAATGAGTCGGTCAAGAAGCAAATGCGAGAGCTACAAAAGCAACTCACCACCAGAGAGCGTGAATGGCAACATCTAAAGACCTTTTATGATGATGAAGTGGATCGCCTGCAACGTCAGCTCGAACGAGCGCGACAAGAAGTCGAGCAAATGCGCGCGCGCTCTATTCCCATTGAAGCGCACAATTTCATGATGAATTTGGCTCGCCTGGGCGAGTGTCGCTACGAGGGCGCGGCGTTCGTGCTGACACTGGCGCAAGAAGATTTATTCGCCGCGCAGATTGATGAGCGGGTCGCCGTGCTCAGCGACGCAGGTCAAGCCAAGCTCAATCGCGTCGCGCAAGCGATGATGGAATACCCCGAGGTCGTGTGCCGCATTCAGTCACGAGTTGGCGATCAGGGGCGCGGAAGCAGTCTTCACCGGCAGGCTGAGCTGTGGACGACAACGGTGACAGCTTATCTGATGAGCAAAGGAATCGCCACAGACCGATTGGCCACGTCGAGCGTCACCGCGCAGAGGCCGCCAGATCGAGTCGCAGCGGGCCTGGGACGGATCGAGCTGGTTTTCTCGCGTAAGGCCTCCGGCACAGCCTCAACAGGCTCAACTGTTGAGACAACGAGGCAGACTCAACGGTGAACGTTGTGGAACAAATCGGCGGGTAGATTCGTGCGGAAACGGTGAAATAATCAATTCAGGCGAATCGCTCATGAGCCCAAGCTCGCCACAAACGATGGAAATGTTCTTTTCGGGAGAATCCTCTTATGAATGTCATCGGCCAATCAAACCAGTTATGGCTCTTGCTGGAGTTGGGGTTTGACTCTCTTGCTGAATGGAAACAGTGGGTGGCCTCGCTGACACCTGAGAGCGTTGAGCGCGCGCTGAACGAACTTGTTGCTGATCGCTCGCGGCGACGGATCATCCGCGACTGGATCGCTGGCGAAATCGTATCCGAGTTGCAGGTAATGTGCCGAACTGATGCCCGGCTTCCTGACGCCGGGATGGCGCGCGCTGCGATCCTTTACAAACTCTATCTGCAGGAGACGTTCAGCTACTTCGCCGCGAAACTGCGCGACCGCGAATTGGCCAGGGAAGCCACCCAAGAACTTTGGGTTCGCATCTTCGAGAAGATTGCCCACGCTCAAATCACCTCGCCGTACAGCTTCCCGTCATTCCTCATCGAGGCGGCTAAGAATCTCTATCGGGAAAACGTCCGCCGGTTGATTCGGCTGCACAAAGAGGCGATGTTGGAAGAAATCATGAACGATGCGGCTGCCGACATGACCCAACAGACGGTGACCGACAACCTGATTGAGTATCTGTACAAAGCCATCGAGGCATTGCCTCCGCGACAAAGAGATGTGTTTCGGCGGTATTACTTCCGCGAGCAATCATGCACGGAGATCGCCGAGATTTTAGGGATTGACCACGACACAGTGAAAGTGCATCTGGCCAAATCACGACGGGCACTGCGGCGCGTGCTCGAAGATTTGGGATTTGATGGCTCGGAGTTTCACTGAAGGAGATGGCTATGCTGAACGAGAGCAAACAAACCTGGAGAATGGTGTTCAAAGATATTTTCGCTTCCTCCGATGAGGTTCCTCCTGCGGGTGATTCGTCGGTCAGCTCTGTATGGGACGATGATTCATCTGATCCTGTTGTGGTTGATTCATTCGTTAGCTCTGCATGGGATGACGGCTCATTTGAATTTCATCTGAATGACATGAGCGCCGACCTGCCTGCTGCCAATGAAGCAGGTGAGCGTGTAGGGGGTGTGTCGCCGTGGATGGAAATGGCGAGCGCCGACCTGCCTGCAGCCGATCAAGCGGATGAAGAGTGGCAAGCAGCGTGCGCCATCGGCGCTGACCATCACGCAGTCGCCCTCACTGAGGCTGAGGCGGTGACTCTCTGGCAATCTATCTGCCAGCGCATCGCCCAGCGCGGCACAGCAACGGAAGTAACCCATGCCGTTCGTCAAAATCGGTTCAAGCCGGCCTCTTGGCCGTTGGCGCTGGCTGCGACGTTGTTGGTTGGCATGGCGCTGCCGACGTTTGGCTGGTTCTCCTATCGTCAGATAGTTGGTTCGGTTGGGATGCCGTCGGCATTGAACCACCACGCCAGTGGCGCTGGACCTCCGGCTGCCGCGCCTGTTGAGCCGATTGCCACAGGCGAGCCGCCGGCGCGTGCGGTGGTTGTTCGTCGCGCGTCGAAGGCGCCATCAGCGATGGAGAAAAATGAGCCTCTCGGATTGCTCATGGCAACCTACAAATCGGATAGTCACCGATCGTCCGTCTCGGCTGAACTGGTGACGGCCCGCTACCAAGGGAGTGGATGGCGATGAAGCGAATAAGCGTAATCCTATGCCTGTGGATCATCCTGCTGTTGCCCGTCGCCGTCGGCGCGCAGGAATCGTTATGGGATGTGTTCACGGCCAGAGCCCGTGACGCTTACGAGAAGAAATCCTACGATGAGGCCGCGCTGTTCTATCAGGAAGCTATGAAAGCAGCGGAAGCGCTGGGACCGGATGATCCACGGTTGGCCTCCACGTGCAACAATCTAGCCGAAGTCTTTCGCATTCAGAAGAAGTATGCTGAAGCGGAAGGGTTGTATCGTCGCGCGCTGGTGATCCGCGAAAAGCATCTCGGTAAAGAGCATGAAGATGTCGCGTTGATCATCAATAATCTGGCCGTGCTCTACGCCGAGCAAGGCCACCATGACGTGGCCGAGTTGCTCTACAAACGGGCGATTGAAATTGCCGAGAAAAAACTCAAAGGTCAATTGGCCGCCGCCATGCATGTCAATTTGGCCGAATTGTATCGCGAGCGAAAGAACTATGCGGAAGCCAAGCGACACTACAACGAGGCGCTCAGCATTCGAGTGGCGATCAAAGACGCGGGAGCCATTGAGGCGCTGGTTGAGTTGATCAAGATTGATGAGGCGCTTGATGATGCTGGCGAGCTGCCGCAACGATGGCGGCAGGTCTCTTTGCTGCCTTTGAAAGCGCGGCTGCCAGCTCAATTGATAGAAGCATATCGCCGCATGAACGGTCTGTGGATGAAACACCGGCAAACGCTGACCGACGAGCAGAACGCTGCTATGGTCGAAGGCTTCGCTGCGGCGTTGCAGGAATTAGAGACAGAGCTTGGCGCGCGCCGTGCTGAAGTTACGCAACTGCGACAGATGAGCCTGGAGGCGCGTCAGTGGCTCCAACAGCAACGCCGTGAAGCAGCCAACTCCGAGCCGATGACGACTGAGCAGAACAACCAACGCCCTCCTCATCTGTCAGGATAAGAATTTGCCTGAACCGTTCCGAGCGGCCTTCTGCCGGTGAAGCGACCGAGTCGGAGCGGCTTGCGAATGGGTTTATACTGGGGGCGCACACTTGCAGCGTGCATCAGCCCGCAAGAGGCGGGGCTCTCAAGCCAAAGGCAAGTGAAAATTGATCCGGTTCACCGATCAGTTTGGAGAACTCATCGCCTGACGCCCACGATGAGTTCATCCATGTTTGGGGCTCTGCTGACGCCCACGGATGAAGCCCACAGCCATTCAACACTGCCAGCCAGAGCCCCAAACTATCCAGCCTGCCAGTGAACACTGATGAACGCGCCGCGCAGAGTAACTCCGTCGCTCATATCTGTTTCGGCGGGTCCCTGCGGTAAATCGTTCGTGGTGGTCCGTCTCAGCGCTTGGCGTTGTGCTTGACCCTCGTGGGTTGAATGGCTACAATCCGGCTCGCCTGTAACGCGGAGTCACCGGCATGGGTAAGCAAAACCATTGCGGCAGCGAGGACGTGGACTCATGACGGGAAAAGTGTACGTCATTGGCCTGGATGGTGGAACGTTTGATTTGCTCAGGCCCTGGATCGAGGCTGGCACGCTCCCTGCATTGAACGCTCTGATGCGCGATGGTGTCAGCGGCGAGTTGACATCCGTGGTTCCACCGGTCACAGGTCCGGCCTGGACTTCGTTCATCACCGGCAAGAATCCGGGCAAGCACGGCGTCTATGAGTTCAAACTGATGGATCGCAGCACCTATCAGTATCACGTCATTGATCCGCAGTCACGACGTGGGCCAAGCATCTGGGACATCCTCGGCCAACATGGCGGACGCAGCGTCGTGCTGAATCTGCCGATCACGTATCCGCCAGAGAAAATCAACGGTGTTATGGTCAGTGGATTCATGACGCCGTCAGGACGGCGCGACTATGTTCATCCGCTGGAGATGCTCGATGAGCTTGAAAACGCCTTCGGCCCTTACGCCCTGTATCCGCCGTTGCCGGTGTTTGCCCTGACTGGAGCCGAAGCCGATGTTGAGCAATTCCTGAAAGGGCTGATTGAGCAGTTGGACTATCATTTTCAAGTGGCCGCCTATTTGGCTGAGAAGATTGATCCTCAGTTCCTGTTGCTGCACGTGCATGGCGCTGACTTGATCGGCCACTGGTTATGGCATCTGGTGGATGAAGCGAATCCCCGGTACGATCGGGCGCTGGCTGAGAAATACAGCGGGACCGTCTTGGCCTACTTTCGGCGCTTTGATGAACATGTTGGCCAATTGATCAAGCGCGCGGGACCGGAAGCCAATCTCTTCATCATCTCCGATCACGGCAGTGGATCGGTTCATACGGCCATTGATCTGAATAACTGGCTGCTGGAACAGGGCTACTTGAAGTTAAAAGAGACCGCCGCCACTAAGCTCAAATACCAGATGTGGAAGATGGGATTTTCCATTGAGGCTTTGTTAAACAGGAAATGGCTACTGGCCAGAGTGGGAAAGATGGCCAAAAAGATGTTGCAAGCGAGCAACGGCAGTCCGCTTGATCCGATGAGAAAAGGCGCAGGCCGCGTGGCGCGATTGCGCCTGACCTATCATGATGTAGATTGGTCGCGCACGAAAGCATTTTGCTATGCCAACATCTTTGGCCAGATGATCATCAATGTCAAAGGTCTCTGGTCGCAAGGTTGCGTCGCGCCCGGCCAAGAGTATTATGCCGTTCGTGATGAGATTGCCCGCAAGCTGGCCGACATGCGTGATCCTATGAGCGGGCAGTCCATCAGGGGACAGGTCTTTCTCAAAGAGGACGTCTACAAGGGCGCGTATATGGATGATGCGCCAGACATCACGTTTGTGCCGCTGCAACAGGGCTACTTGGCAGGCGGGTATCGCTTCATCTCCAACAGGGTGTGCTTCCCGGTGCCGTTGATGAGCGGGTTTCACCGAATGAATGGCATGCTGCTCGGCGCAGGACCGGCGCTGCGCGTCGGCGCCTCTGTCAGCGGCGCGCGGCTCATTGATCTGTGCCCGACGATGTTGTATCTGATGGGGCTGCCGATTCCCGATGATGTTGATGGCGAAGTCCTATCAGAAATCGTGGCCGAATCGTTCCTCAAACAGAACGCCGTGAGATTTGCCGACAGCGCCAAGACGGGCGCCGCTGCCAAGACACACTTAACGGCGGAAGAAGAAGCCGACATTATCAGCCGACTCCAAGGATTGGGCTACTTGTAATCCGGCCAGTTGTGCGCCAGAGATTGGAACCTTCCAGCAAGGTAATACCACGCGCGGGGGAACAACTACGGTTGTGGAGCCAACGAGTACGACGAGACCTGAACTGACTGAGCGGCAATGTGCAGTCTTCACACGACATTTGCGTATCACCTCAGCAATGTTCTGATGCCAGGCACCCTCTCGTCGCTTTTGAACCAGCCTCATCGCACTCCTCACAAAGGTTCGGCTCCTCTGCTTCTGCCCCGCTTATCACTTCTCGTGCTTCGGCCAGGACTTGTTGGATGAACATATTTCCCTCGCTGAGCATGTGTTCCAACTCCTCCCGCGTATAGGGAAACACGTCCACGCTCACCGGAAAGCTCGATGGGGTATACCGAGGGATTCTTTCCAGAAAAGGCACGATTGACTCGCGCAGCACCACCAGCAGGTCCACGTCACTGCCGGGGACACAGTCGCCTCGCACCAACGATCCGAAGACAAGCACTTTCTCGATCTCCGGATGCTGCTCTCGCAACTGGGTGACCAACACTCGAAGTTCTTCCCAGACCTGTCGGTTAGGGAAATATTCGATCTCGACAGAATCCGACGATCTCCTGAGCATATTCAATCGCCCGCCTCGCTTCCTGCTGAGTGTAATACTCAAAGGGCGCGCCACTGGGATAGGCGTTGGGATACCGCGGCGGAATATAATGTTTGTCCAGCTCTTTGGCTTTATCAATCAGCGCCTGATCCACGGGCACGTCTGATGGAAGCCGTGACAGCAGCAGAGCAACCGAATGGCCCCGGGGGCTGGCTCCGAGTTTCTGATACAGGGCCTTCACCGCCTTATCCGCCGCCTGCTGCGCGGCAAAGCACGCCCAGTTTAGGTCTGTATCCTCCAACGAATGTCGGGCATGCTCCAGGTCTTTCTCCGCCTGCCGCAACCAATCCTGATGCCGGCTCGCCATTGCGTCTCGAAGCATAGTCTATCCCATCACCCTAAGCAAGCGAGCAAGTTTCCCTCTGTTTGAACGATCACAAAGCCGAAGTTTGGATTGCCGTCCTTCCACTGTCGGTCTACGCTGCCGCGCCCAGGTTCGCGCAGGTTCGTAGGCTGAGGTTGGGTCAGGAAGATCACAACGAGTTCAATTGGTGAGGTTTGATAGTCGTACACGAGGTGTGCATTGGTTGAGCCTCGCCAGGCAGGTCGCGATGGCACATCTTAAGAAATGGGTTATGGCAACTCTCAAGAAATGGGTTGCCAATCGTGGAGAGAAAGACCTTGTCTGGCATGAGCGCCATGAACGTGGTCTTTCCCTCCGCAATTGGTACAATCCTGACGCCTAGAGCAATTTTTAATTACCTGTACCCTGGGAGCGCCCGCATCTTGCGGGCTCCGGCACGTTGGAGGCGTGCGCTCCTAGGGTAAACTGATTTGCAAACCGCTCTAGAGATCATCTGAATTGGCGGCATAATCGCCTCACCTGATATTTCACGTGACAAGGCTGAAAAAGCGCGGTGGATATGCTAGGCTTGCTCGGCCAACAGACATGCTGTCGGTCATCGTCGTCAATTTGAGCATCATATTGGCGTTCCGGCTCTGGTTTCTCTTCTTGAGCTGGTTCACGGTCAGAGCCTTTTCGCACACCGACCGGCTGCGTGGGGAGCCGGACTCGCCACACACCGTGACGGTGCTGATTCCTGCTCGCAATGAACAGGAGAACATCCGTGCCTGCCTTGAGGCAGTCTTGCAACAGGATTATCCCATCCTGGAGATCATCGTCATTGACGACGCTTCAACTGATCAAACCGGCGCTATTGTCGAGCAGATGCAGCAGCGCCACCAGCTCATTCAACTGGTGAAAAACAACGGACCGCTGCCAGGATGGTTGGGCAAAAACTATGCGCTCTATCGTGGCGCGCAGCAGGCTCGTGGAGACTACCTGCTATTTCTCGATGCTGACGTGCGCCTCTCGCCTGATTGTCTGCGCACGGCCATGCATTATGCGCTGAAGTATGATGCCGATATGCTGACGATCTTCCCCGTCGTCATCTGTGTCGGCTTCTGGGAAAAGGTCATCATGCCGATTTATGGTGAGATTTTCTTGTGGTCGCTCATTCCGTTGGTTCAGCCGTTCAAGCGATTGCGCGCGCATCATCCGAGCAAGCCGGTGGCATTCGGCGGATTTCTCTTATTCAAAAAGCAGACCTACGATTGCATCGGCGGCCATGAGCGAGTGAAAAGCTCAATTATCGAGGACGTAGAGTTGGCGCGGGTCGTCAAACGCAGTGGATACCGATTGAACACACTGTTGGGTGGGCCGCGCTTGCTCACAGCGCGGATGTACCAACATCTCGGTCACCTGTGGGAAGGTATCAGCAAGTCCATCAGCGGCCTGACAGTGTGGCAATTGTTATTAGGCATCTACGTATGTTTCAGCGTCTTTGTATTGCCATGGCTGGCGCTGCCGCTTGTGCTGTTTGATGGATTCCTCAGCGAATGGTCTACCATGAGCGTATGGGCGCTGGCGCTCAGCGCATTAACCTGCTTGGTTGCGCTCGTGAGTCGGTGGCACCTGGCCAAAGCCGCCAGCATGGATGGTTCGTATGCTTATTTGCAACCATTGGGTGGGCTTGTGTTGATGGCCATGTTCCTGGAGACGACATGGCGTGTGCTCTCCGGCAAAGGGGCGACGTGGAAAGGCCGGCGCGTTTCATTGGACGCGCCCAGCGGTTGACAACCTCGGAAGTGGCTTGTAGAGTAGGCTGCCGAAAGGAGGTGCCATAGCGTTCGATGACACGTTATAAGGTCGTCGCCGATGAACTCTCGTCCATTGCCCAGGCTGAAGAGAGTGTTCGTGTGGCGGCGTTTCATGAACTGCTTGGGGGGTATGATGATGAAAAATAGATTTGAGAGGCGATTCAACACGACCGCACAGGTGATCTGTTTCATCAGTGTGATGCTTGTTATGGTGGGGGCGGGAACGGCTTCGCAGAACACCAACATCTGCCTGCAAGTGCTCGGCAGCTATGATGCGGTCAACACGGCGCACAGTGTGACGGCTGGAGATTTCAACGAAGACGGTCACACGGATGTTGCTGTCGTGGCGCATCGCCCGAAGGTGCCCAGCCAAGGGTTGGTGGTGATGCTCGGCAATGGAACAGGCGCGTTCACGCCATTTCAAAGATTGCCGGTGGGCGATCACAATCATGGCGTGATTACTGCTGATCTGGATGGCGACGGCCATCTGGATATTGTCACCAATGCTGATCAAGCAACCAATCCTACAACGGTGACCAATGCTGAGCATGTGTTTTTCGGCGATGGCACGGGTCGGTTTCCGCGACATGACGTTTATAAGATTGACGTGAACTTTGGCCCGCTCGATGCGCAGGCGGCTGATGTGAACAAGGATGGGTTCCTCGATTTGATTTTGGCCGGCGCTGCGCAGTATTCACTCGGGGTGATGCTCAATGACGGCATGGGGAAATTTAGCGCGCCGACGTTTTGGGGCCAAGGCACGTTCAGTTCGAGGAGCTCGGCCATCGCTGATTTCAACCGGGATGGCCATCTGGATGTGGCTGTGACCAAAGAGTACCGTGGCCGGGTGGAGGTCTACTATGGTGACGGGCGTGGCCGATTTCCGACCAGCAAAACGTTCAGCACGGATGTCGGGCCGCGTACGGTGATCACGGCGGACCTGGATCGGGATGGCAACATGGATTTGGCCGTGACCAATCGTTTGTCCAGCACCGTGTCAATTTTGTTTGGCGATGGCAGAGGGAACTTCGCCCGCGCCATCAGTATCAAGGTGGGATTGGACCCGCGCACGATTCAAGCGGGCGATTTCAATCGAGATGGTCACCTTGATCTGGCTGCTGTCGGGAGCCTGTCGCAAACAGTTTCGTTCCTGTATGGGAACGGGCAACGAGTCTTTTCTACACCCCATGATATGCGGGTTGGCGACGCGCCCGTTCGCGGCCGGAAATTCCGACCGAACAAAGATTCGGAGCAGGCCGGCGATGGGCTGGTCGGGCTGGTTGCTTGTGATGTAGATGCTAATGGTGACATGGACCTGGTTGTCTCCAGTACTTACGATGGCAAGGTTTATACGCTGATGAATCATTGCCCATAGCGATTCACGCAATAGGCGAAGAAGCTAAAAGTGCAAAGCAGCTCCAGAAGCTGTGGTGCGTGGGAGAATAGTCATGAAAAAAATGGTGAGCATAGTGATACTGATGACGGCGTTTGTGTGGGCGTCAGTTGCCGCGCTGCAATCGGCGCCCAAAGTGTTGCTGATTGTGTGGGACGGTTCTGAATATTCGGTCGTTGAGCCGATGTTCCGAAATGGTCAGTTACCCAACCTGGGGCGGATCGCGCCGACTGTGCATCGGTTGCTGGCGGATAAAACGTGCGAGACGGGCCCGCAAGAGTGCGAGTGCATTACGACTGAGACTAAACCGCAGTTTGCCATCATGCTAACCGGCTTGTTGGCTGACGCCACCGGTGTGGTGACCAATCGTTGCTTCCGGACGATTCCTGCTGGCATGACCGTGCCAGAAAAACTGGAAGCGCGCGACGCAACCATTCGCACGGCTCACATCAGCGGCAAATCGGAGAATCCGGGCACCAAAGTGTTTCAAAATTTGTCCCGGACTGTGGATTATTACCTGGCTGAGCCGTTGGACTCGGAGCAAACGGCTGATCAGGCCATCGGCCGAATCACACAGTGGGCTGGCAACAGTTTCTTCATTATGCTCCATTTTCGTGAGCCTGACAGGACCGGTCACCTCAGAGGCGTCAACAGTATTGACTATCAGATGCGGTTGCTGGAAGTAGACCGCCAAACAGGGCGCATTTTGGATGCGCTCGCGGCTCGCGGGATTTTGAATCAGACAATCATCTATGTAATCTCTGATCATGGCTTCGGCGTGCCTGGCGGGCCGGTGGCGACCCGACCATTCCTGCACACCAACAGTCCCAATGCCATTTTTGCCTCGAATGATCCCGCTGGCGGCGAGGGCGTGCGCATGCGCGACATTGCTTCCCTGGTGTTGGCCCACTGGCAGTAGCGCGACGGTGATAGGATTTCGCATGACAGACAAGAGCGAGCCGCCGGCCGAGGAACATCCGTATACCCTCATCGCCGTGCAACTGGCGCTCATCATGCTCGCCGTGCCGACCGTGCGCTACGTGTTTCGTCACGGCTACATCACCCAGGCAGACATTGAGCATTTCATCGCTCAGTTTGGCTCATGGGCAGCGCCCGGTTTCGTCATGCTGCTGGCAGCCGGTTTGTTGGTGTTTGTGCCGCCGGCGATTTTGGTCGGCACCGGTTCGCTCATCTTTGGCAGCGAGCGGGGCGCAGTTTACTCACTGCTCGGTGTGAGCCTCGGTGTCTGCGCCGCCTTTTTGCTGGGGCGGCATCTGTTGGCCGATTTTGCTCGCCGGCGCAAACAGGGACGACTCAAACAGATCAATCAATGGCTCACGATGAACGGGACGGCATTCACGTTCGTCTCGCGGCTGATGTTTTTTGCCAATCCCACCTTCAACTATGCCTCCAGTTTAACGGCGATTCGATTTCGCGATTATGCTATCGGCAGCGTCTTGGGCGTTATTCCCGGCGTGTTGATCTTTTCTCATCTGTTTCGCGTCATCATCTTCACGCGGTCGCCCTTGGATATTTTGCGACATCCGGCCTTCCTTTCCATGTTGGGTTTGCGACTATGCGGCGTAGCGCTGTTCAAGGGGCTGACCATCTGGTATGGCCGCCGAAAGCTGAATGAAACCACTGCGAGCGAAGAGGTGTTGTTATGACGGATGTTGAAACGGCCGGTCAGCCGCCCACGATCACTGTGGTGATACCGGCGTATAACGAAGAGAAATATATCGGAGCGACGATTGAAAACGTCAAAGCCGCTATCCGCGAGTATCACCGCGTCTATCCTGACGAGGTAGAAATTTTGGTAGTCAACAATAACTCCACCGACCGCACTGAAGAAGTCGCGCGGGCGCATGGCGCGCGCGTCGTGTTTGAAGGCAAGAATCAGATTGCGGCGTCGCGCAATGCTGGTGGCCGCGCCGCGCGTGGCCGGATTGTCGCCTTTCTGGATGCGGATGATCACATCTCGCCGAACATGCTCATCCTGGTTCACCAAGCGATGATGTCAGGCGAGTATATCGGCGGCGGTGTCGCGCGCATCTACCGGGACAAGCCGATCAAGATGGCCGAGTGGTTAGAAAAAATCAACAACCTCGGACGGCGCATCACCGGCGTCAGCACTGGCTTGATTTACACAACCAAAGAGGCCTTCCAGCAAGTCGGCGGCTACGACGAACGCTACTATGCTGCCGAAGAAGGCCGCTTCATTCTGGATTTGAAAAAGCTCGGCAAACAGCAGGGTAAAAAATTCCGCAACATCACCGAAGGGTATGTGATCAAGTCAGCGCGTAAGTTCGAGAAGCTCACGCCTCTGGAACTGATCTGGACGGGATTGAAGTTTGTGCTCTTTCCCTGGAAGTTGAAGGATCGAAAGGAATGCTCGTTTTGGTACGATCAGGTGGACCAGAAAAAGTGAGAGCAGGAATTTACCGGCTGATTGTGAAGGCCGGCTGCGTGTCGGTCGCCTCAAGGTGAAAAAACCATGACAATGAGCACGGCAGGAGGGCATCCAACGGACGTGCTGGAATCGGCCAACGGCCAACAACCAGTAACAACGGGCAAGGTGTTGGTCATCTGTCTAGATGGCGCGACGTTGGACCTGTTGCAGCCGTGGATGGAAGCCGGACGATTGCCGACGCTCGCCCGATTCAAGCGCGACGGCGTCAGTGGCCCGTTGCAGTCGGTCATTCCGCCGATCACGGCGCCGGCCTGGGCTTCATTCATGACCGGCAAGAATCCGGGCAAGCATGGTGTCTATCACTTCATCAATCGCGGGCCGCAAAGCAGCCAACAGGCATTCGTCACTGCTGGCTCGCGCGCCGGCCAAACACTGTGGGACCTGCTCGGCCAACAAGGCAAGCGCGTGCTTGTGCTGAACGTACCCACGACCTATCCGCCAACGCCGGTCAATGGCGCGCTGATCGCCGATTTTCTGACGCCGCCGGGCCGACGCGATTTCACCTATCCGCCTTCGCTGTTAGAAGAGATTGAAGCTCGGTTTGGCAAATATCCGCTGCACCTGAAAACGCTGATGTTTTCTGCCAACCTGAGCGGGCCTAATACCGAGCGGTTGCTGCGTGAAGTGCGTCATGAACTGAAGTACAAATTCGATGTCGCTCACTACTTGCTTGATCGCTACGAGAGCGACTTTACCATTCTGCACATTCTAGGAACTGATCGCGTTCAGCACGAGCTTTGGAATTTGCTTGATCCACGCCACCCGCGATATGACCCAAAGCTCGCGACGCGCTACGGCGAAGCGATCCTCGATTATTTTGCTCAGGTTGATCAAGAGATTGCCCGATTGGAGGCGCGGTTCAACGACGACGCAACCACGTTCATTATTTCCGATCATGGGTTCGGGCCGGTTCATCGCGCGATTGATTTGAACGTCTGGTTGCTGGAAAAAGGCTATATTCAGATTAAGCCGGCTGCTGCCTCACGTTTCAAGCATTGGTTGTGGCGAATAGGCCTGACCAATGAAGTGGTTGTGCGAGTGCTGCTGAAGACGTTCTTCAAGTATGGTGCCGGTCTGGTTGAGCAGATGTCCGACGAAACGCTGTTCAAGTCGGTTCGCTTCTTCGCCCAGCGTGGGCAAAACAATCCGCTCTTCTCGCTTCAGGACGTGGATTGGACACGCACAAAAGCCTATGCGCTCGTTGGCATGGGTGCGATCAACATCAACCTGAAAGGTCGTGAGCCAACCGGCTCGGTTGAGCCGGCTGATTACCAATCGGTCAAACAGGAAATCGCCACCGAGTTGAAGCAGTTGTATGATACGGCGGCAGCGCGGCCAGTCCGGGGGCAAGTGTTTCTGCGTGAGGAAATCTACGATGGCCCGTATACCGAGCAAGCCCCGGACATCATGTACCTGCCCAATGAAGCCGGCTACGTGGCCGGCAGCATGATGGGATTCACGGCGAATCGGGCGATTATTGACGCGCCGGCCTGGCCTGGCCACCATCGCATGAACGGGCTGTTGTTGGCCAAAGGCAGATGCCTGAAGCAAGGAGAGTCGGTCAACGGGGCAGCCCTCATTGACGTGGCTCCGACCATCCTCTATTTGATGGGCTGCTCGATTCCCCGTGATATGGACGGGCGCGTGTTGGTAGAGATGATTGAAGAGAGCGTGGTGGCAGCGCGCGCGCCGGCCTATCAGGAACCTGCTCGTGTGACGGAGTCGGCTCCGCCACTGGCTTCGGACGAAGATCAGCAGGTGGTTGAACGGTTACGCGAGTTAGGCTATTTGTTGTGAGGAGGCTCAGTGAGGCGCTCTTTGGTTTCAATTCTGCTCGGCAGCTTGCTGGCGTGGGGCAGTCCGGCCAGTTGGGGGTCTCAGCCACCTGAAGCTTGCATGCCAGTCGAAGGCGAATTCCTATCGGTTGAGACAGCTCATAGTGTCGCCGCCGCCGACCTGAACGAAGATGGTCATCTAGATGTGGCTGTGGTGGCGCACTATCCGAGGAGGTACACTGAAGCTGGCGCGGTTTTTCTCGGCGATGGGCGTGGTCAGTTCAGGTTTCTCGCGCACCTGGCTATCGGCGATCACAATCACGGTGTGGTGCTAACCGATCTGAATCATGATGGTCATCTGGATTTGGTCACCTCTACGGCTGACGCGCAAGGGCGGGAGACTGTCTTCGACGTCGTTCACACCTTTCTGGGAGATGGCACAGGCCGGTTTCCCCAGCATGCAACGTGGCCGGCCAAGTACTTCCGCTTGGGTCCGCTCGACGTGCAGGTCGGCGATTTGAATCACGATGGTCATCCTGATCTGATCGCTGCCGGTTCAGGCACAGGCCATGTGGCCGTGTTGTTGGGCGACGGCACTGGCCAGTTCAGCCGCCGCAAATACTACGCCAACATCCCAACGCGCACGCGCTCGACGGCGCTGGCCGATTTCAATGGCGATGGCCATCTGGATGTCATCGCAGCCAATCGCTATGGTCGGTCGGTGAGCCTGTTTCTCGGTGATGGCACAGGACAGTTGAAATTTCAGAGGGATTTCGCTACAGGCTTTGGCCCACGCTCGGTTATTGCTGCCGATTTCAATCAGGATGGTCGCACTGATGTGGCCGTCACCTGCCGCGAACCTGATCAGGTAGCAGTGCTCTTGAACGTCGGCGCCGGGGGATTCGCTCAGGCAAAAACCTATGCGGTCGGCGATGACCCGCGCAGCATCGTGACGGCTGATTTCAATGGCGACGGATGGCTTGATCTGGCTGTCACCAACACCAAGTCGCAGACCGTCTCGCTCTGGTTCGGCGATGGCCGTGGCCAATTTTCTGGACGACAAGACATCCGGGTCGGCGACGGTCCAATTGGCGGCAATGATCCGCCCGGTGAAGGCGAAGGCAACGGATTGGTCGGACTAGCCGCCGCCGATGTCAATGAGGATGGCCGACCTGATTTGCTTGTCACCAGCAGCTTCGACGATCACGTGTATGTGTTGATCAATCGGTGCTCCCCATAGCCTTATGAACCAGAAAGTCATCCTCACTGGATTGGATGGCATACGCAAATCACAGCCTCCTGCGCAAAACGTCTCATGAACCAGAAAGTCATCATCATTGGATTGGACGGAGCGACCTTCGAGGTGCTGGAGCCATGGATGGCTGCTGGTCACTTGCCGCATTTGCAGGCCATGCGCGCCGCAGGCGTAAGCGGCCCACTGCGTTCGTGTGTGCCGCCGGTGACGGCGCCGGCCTGGACCTCGTTCATGACCGGCAAAAATCCAGGCAAACACGGCGTGTTCGATTTCGTCATTCAAGAACCAACGAGCTACCGATTTCATCCAGTCAATTCGCGGCATCGGCATAGCAAAGTCCTATGGGAACTCATTGGCGAACAGGGCGGTCACGTCGCTGTGCTGAACGTGCCGATGACGCATCCGCCATATCCGGTCAACGGCGTGTTGGTCAGCGACTTTCTGTTAGCCACTGGCAAGGGCGGTCAAAGTTACCCACCTGAATTGATTGACGAGCTGCAACGCCGGTTCGGCCCGTATCCGTCCGATGCTGTGTTGCCGTATTTCGTAGTCACTCAAGATGACGCTGACATCCGGCGGTTCATCGGGGAATATCGCGATGCATTGGAGTATAAATTTGGCGTGGTCGAACACCTGCTGGAGCAAACAGAGCCTGACTTTCTCATGCTCCACTTGTACGGCAACGATCAAATCTGTCACTGGCTATGGCACGTGATTGATCGCACGCATCCGGAACATCAGCCGGCACAAGCGGCGCGCGTCATGAATGATATTTTGGGATACTACTGCGCCTTTGACGCCCGTATTGGCCGGTTGCGTCAACGGCTGGATGAGCAGACATCGCTCTGGGTGATTTCTGATCACGGCTTCGGCCCTGTCTACAAGGCGATTGATTTGAATACGTGGTTGTATCAAGAAGGCTATTTGGCGTTGAAGCAAACGCCGATGACACGGCTGCGGCGCGCGTTGTGGCAGATGGGATTGACGCCTAATTCGTTCAGCTTTATTACCCGCCACTGGTTGGCGCGGCAACTGGGCAAACTGGCTCGCTACGTGGTCAAAGATTCATCCTATGGCGGTGTGGATCGTGTGATGCAAGGTCATCGTGCGGCCCAATGGTTGCTCTCGTTTGACGATATTGACTGGTCGCGCACCGTGGCATACTCGCCATTCGGCTTCGGGCAAATTCGCATCAACGTACAAGGAACGTGGGCGCACGGCTCGGTGCCGCCGGGTCCGGAATATGAGCGACTCAAACAGGAAATCGCCAGTAAACTGCGCGCCTACTGCGACCCAGAAACGGGCAAGCCGCTTGAAGCTGACGTGTTCACCAAAGATGAAATCTATCATGGTGAGTTTTTCGACGTCGCTCCCGATATTTTGTTTGTACCGGTCAACGGTCGGTATCGCCCTAAGAGTGCCGGCTTCACGTCCAATGCGGTGATTTCCCACTTCCTCGGCATGACCGGTATTCACAAGATGAATGGCATTCTGATCGCTGAAGGGACGCCGTTTCGTCACGGCACGATCATCGAAGACGCGAGCATTGTTGATGTGTTGCCCACGGTGCTCTACCTGCTCGGCGTGCCCATTCCCAATGACGTGGATGGAATGGTATTGCAGCCGATGTTCACAAGCGAATTCCTACAGCAGCATCCGATCCGATTGAGCCAACACGCTGCGACGGCGTTAACCGCCGCAGGCCACGCCGCCGACGCTCAAGACGAAGAGGAAGTGATTGAGCGGTTACGCAATCTCGGCTACCTGGATTAGCGTGGTAGAGTTGCTCGTTCATTGGTAGTCACAGGTAGTCACAACAGGCGGAGGTCGGCGCTCACACTGGCACGGCTTCATCATCGAGTCGCCAACATCCGCCGGAATTGGTGTCACAAGCTCACCACGGGACTCACAGGAAGGCATTCCATCATTATGCTGGAAGACTTGAATTCAGATCTTACGCCAGTGAGGTAAGTGAAGGTATGATCAGGGTTTTTATGCCAAAGTGTGAGGAAAATAGTGATAGAAACCCTGATGACCCGTTACATCATCGCCTTGATCTATCGCGATACGAGAGCCAATTGTGTGGAGGTAGCCGAATGCTTTGAGGGCCTCAGTCACGATCCGTTCAGTCGAATGCTGGGAGAAGTTCGCTGCTGGCCAACACGCCTGTGGCAGGACTTCGCTCGGCGACTGATCGGGGAAGGAGGCTACTTGCTGCTGGACGACACGGTCAGAAATGGGGGGCAAGCCATGTTTGGGGTTCATGGGGTCTCTTCTTCACGATTGGGCAAGGTGGTGCGAAGGATCAACCTGGTACTGCCCCTTCTGGAGCGATGGGCAGCGGCGGGTTTCCCATTGGGATGAAGGTTGGCGCAAAGGCGGATCGAGCAAAGTGGTGTTGGCGGCCAAGCTGCTGCGCTCTGGCGTGTCGGCTAAGTAACGTGACAAAAGTTCGTGGCGTTTTTGGAGTGCTGCAACGTGTCGCAGCTTTGGCCGGAAAGCGGTGACACGTCACCGCACGCCAAAACGTCCCGTCCCTCCAACCCGTCACCCTCAAATGTCCCGGAACTTTTGTCCACTTAGCAGTGACCTGTCCCTGAGCGTGCCCCACGTCAAAGCCCGCTATCGAATCAAACAACGGCTCCAGCAAACCATCAAGGTGCTCAAGGATCAACTACGCTGGGGCAAAAATCCGGCTCGCAGCCAACCACTGGCTCATCTTCATCTGTGCCTGATGGCCTTCTGCATGTTACAACAGCAAGCCGCCGACCAGCGCACTACGATTCATGGCCTCCGCTGCGCTTTATTCCGTCAAGCTATCCTGCTTCATTCACCGTTGCTACAACCATGTATGGATGCAGCGTAACTTCTGCTTAGCTTACAAAACCAAGGCACGTTGAGATCTTTCTGGCCGTTTCTTTGACCAGTCGCCCGAGTTCGGGGATGTTGTCGTAAGTAATTTGGCTGGTTGTGCCGGCGATGCTAATAGCAGCTATGACCTCGCCTTGATGATTGAAGACGGGCGCGCCAATGCATCTCACTCCCAGCTCATCCTCTTCATCATCGAGCGAGTAACCGCGAGCACGAACTTTTTGGAGGTCCTGGATGAGTTTATCTGGAGAGGTGATGGTCTTATGGTTGTGG
>JANWZE010000008.1 GCA_025054955.1 Blastocatellia bacterium
CAACGTCTCCAGTCTGCCCACCGATGACCTACTGGTGATGGATCAGGCCGACGACCAACTCCACATTCTCACCCCGTCGCTCGTTGATCGAGAATCCAATCACGAATCACGAAGCACGAATCGCGAAGCACGAACTACGAATCATGAACCAGGATCCACGATCCACGGATCACGGATCACGTCCGTCGTGGCCGTGCTGCCGATGCGGTTGAATCGGGATGGGCTCAACGATCTGGTGATCCTGCGTGACGGCTCGAGCGCCCCCGCCGTCGTGTTGAGCATGCCAATGGCCACGTTCACCGTAACCAACACCGCCGACAGGGGCGCAGGGTCGTTGCGCCAAGCAATTTTCGATGCCAACGCCAGCCCGGGCGCCGACCTCATCGTGTTCAACATTACTCCAGCAGGAGCAAAAACAATCAGTCCGACGTCACCCCTCCCGGCAATTGTAGAGCCAGTGACGATAGACGGGACGACACAGCCGGGCTTTAGTGGCTCGCCGATCATCGAGTTAAACGGAACGGACGCAGGAGCGGGAGCCAACGGCCTCTTGATCACTGCCACGAGCAGCGTGGTGCGCGGGTTGGTGATCAATCGGTTTGGTTTTGATGGCATCAGGGTGGAGGTGAACGGTGGTAACATGATTGAAGGTAACTTCATCGGCATAGATGTTACTGGCACGGTCGAGCTAGGTAACCACCTCCATGGTGTGCGCATCATCAGTGCGCCCAACTACGATTGGCGGCACGTCCGCCCGCGCGCGCAACGTCATCTCCGGCAATGTTATCGGCGTCTATATATTTGACAACTTGGCAAGAGGCAATCGGGTGCAGGGCAACTATATCGGCACGGATGTCTCCGGCACAGCAGACCTAGGTAACTCCCTCGATGGCGTGGTCATCTTCGCCGCGCCTAATAATACGATTGGCGGCACGACAGCAGGCGCGGGCAATATCATCTCGGGCAATCGCTTTCGCGGCGTGCAAATCTTCAGCCTCGGAGCGAGAGGAACCCAAGTACAGGGCAACTTCATCGGTACCGATGTCAACGGCACAGCAGACCTGGGCAACGCCGGCAGTGGCGTGGTCATCGCGGGCCCGCCCAATAACACGGTTGGTGGAGCGAGCCCGAGCGCGCGCAATATCATCTCGGGCAACGACGGCGGTGGGGTGGTGATTGAGGGTAACAGAGCAAGAGGCAATCAGGTGCTGGGCAACTTCATCGGCACCGATGTCAACGGCACAGCAGACCTGGGAAACTCTTTGGATGGGGTGCAGATCTTCGACGCGCCCAACAACGCCATTGGTGGGACGACGCCTGGTGCGCGCAACGTCATATCGGGCAACAACGGCAACGGCGTGGCGATCAACGGCTCATTGGCAACGGAGAGTCAAGTGCAAGGCAACTACATTGGCACGGATGTCAGCGGAACACGGGACCTAGGCAACTCCCACGATGGCGTCCTCATCTCTAGCGCGCCTAGTAACACGATTGGCGGCGCGGCAGCGGGCGCGGGCAATATCATCTCGGGCAATGGCTTTATCGGCGTGCGAATCTTGAGCCCCGGAGCGAGCGGAACCCAAGTGCAGGGCAACTATATTGGCACGGATGTCAATGGCACAGCAGACCTGGGAAACTCTTTGGGTGGGGTGCAGATCTTCGACGCGCCCAACAACACCATTGGCGGGACGACGCCTGGTGCGCGCAACGTCATATCGGGCAACAAGCACCACGGTGTGCAGATCATCGGCAGCGGAGCGACAGAAACTCAAGTACAGGGCAACTACATCGGCACCGATCTCACCGGCATGGTTGCCTTGGCAACGCCGGCAACGGCATTCTGATTGACGACGCGCCCAACAACACCATTGGCGGGACGAGCGCGGGCGCACGCAACATCATCTCGGGTAACAACTTCATCGGCCTTTGGATCAGTGGTACCGGTGCGAGTGGCAATCGGGTGCAAGGCAACTACATCGGCACCGATGTCACCGGTACGCTCGCTTTGGGCAACTCCGGCAACGGCATTCTAATTGAGGGCGCGCCCAACAACACGATCGGCGGCACCACCGAGAGCGCACGCAACATCATCTCGGGCAACGGTAGGGTCGGCGTGGAAATCAGTAGCAGCACGGCGAGTGGCAATCAGGTGCGAGGCAACTTCATCGGCACCGATGTCACCGGCACGGCCGACCTGGGCAATTTCCTCGATGGTGTGTTCATCCTCGACGCGTCCAACAACACGATTGGCGGGACGACCGCGGGCGCACGCAACATCATCTCGGGTAACAACGGCAACGGTGTGCGGATCTTTGCCTTCTTTGGCAGGGGTGCGAGTGGCAATCATGTGCAAGGTAACTTCATCGGCACCGATGTCACCGGTGCGGCCGACCTGGGCAACTCTGGCAACGGCATTCTGATTGAGGGTGCGCCCAACAACATGATTGGCGGGACGGCCGCCGGCGCAGGGAATCTCATCGCCTTTAACGGCCAGCCGGGCGTGTTTGTGGCTGGCACTACCACGACCGGCAATGCTATTCGCCGCAATTCGATCCACAGCAACGGCGGCTTGGGCATTGATCTTGAACCCCTGGGCGGGACGCCAGGCGTGACGCCAAATGATGCCTGCGATGGCGACACAGGGGCGAATAATCTGCAGAACTTCCCCGTGCTTGTTTCCGCCTCCTCCAGTGGCGGCAGCACAACCATCACAGGCACACTCAACGGCGTCGCCAATCGCCTTTTCATTCTCGATTTCTTTGCCACGACGCCGTGCGATCCGTCAGGTCATGGTGAAGGCCAGACGTTCCTGGGCAGCGCCACCGTCACCACCGACAGCACTTGCAATGCGAGCTTCACCGTCACCGTGCCGATTGCTCTGACCAGTGCTCAAAACGTCACCGCCACGGCCACCGATACCACGACCAATGACACGTCGGAGTTCTCCGCGTGCGTCGGCGTGACGGTGCCACCCAATCAACCACCCAACGCGGTGGATGACACAGTATGGACGCTACAGAGGTTACAGGAAAACAGAGAACAAGTCGGCTGCCGCTCTGCTTTCGCCTGGAAACGGCACCACCGTGCGACCCACATAGCAGCAGCAAGGGAAGTCTGAGGTAAGTAAGTGGACAAAAAGTTCCGGGAGATTTTGGGGGACGGGGTGGAGGGACGGGACGTTTTGGAGTGCGGTGACATATCACCGCTTTCCGGCCAAAGCTGCGACAAGTCGCAGCACTCCAAAAACGCCACGAACTTTTGTCACGTTACTTAGTTCATGTCACGCGAAAAAGACTCCCCTGTTTCAGGAGCGGAATAATGCGGCTGAGTTTTTAGTAGCAGCCATAGCAATAGAATTCTCATCAGCACGCCTTCCTCTGCGGAGCACACCAACACTTGTCATACCAAATGCCGAGCGAAGATCGCACATTGCTGCTCAGTCAGCTTAGTTTCCGCCATACTTTTTGGCTGCATGAACGCCGCGTTTGCCTCCGCAATTGGTATAAAACCTTGATCGCGTGCTAGAATGATTGCATGATTCCGCAGAGCTTACGGCCATATTTTTGGGACATTGACATCGAGCGTTTCGATCCTCGTGCTTACCCTGACTACACCATTGCTCGAATTTTGGAATATGGGGACGAGGAAGCTGTGGCTTGGCTGTGCCAGACGTTCTCTGAGGAGGAAATCAAGAAGACGCTGCGGACCGAACGCCGACTCTCGCGCCGATCGGCGTCCTTTTGGGCGCTGGTCTACCAGGTGCCCTTTGCTGAAGTCGCTGCTTTGCAATAGCTACTACATGAATCACCCAGGTGACCATCAAAGCGTCTCACAGACATGCTCATGAACCCGAAGCTGACACGCTGGCACAAAGAAGTCATCACAACAGAGGCGGAGAACGCCATCAAAGCCCTCCGCCGGAAGAATCTGTTGAGTCGTTTTTATCTGGCCGGCGGAACCGCGTTAGCGCTTCACTTTGGCCACCGAAAATCCGCTGATCTGGATTTTTTCAGTCAGCAACCATTCAACGAAGAGGAGCTGTTGCGGAACGTCCAGCGTCTAAGAAAATTTCTATTAGTCGCTAAGGATAGGGAGACGCTCCACACGCATATCAAAGGGATGAAGGTGAGCTTCCTGGGCTATGGATACCCACTGCTCTTCCCTCTGGAGAGTTTTCTAGGCATACAGATTGCCGATCCTCGTGATATTGCCTGCATGAAGATCAGCGCGATTGCAGGCCGAGGAACGAGACGCGATTTTGTGGACCTCTTCGTTGCTTCACAACAGTATGGATTAGCCCATTTGATGGAGGCATTCAAAGCGAAATTTGCCAGCGCTCACTATAACCTCATTCACGTGCTGAAATCACTGACGTTCTTCGAAGATGCTGAGAAAGAGCCGATGCCTCACATGTTGATTGATCTTTCTTGGCCGGAGGTGAAGCAGTTGTTCACCAGGGAAGTTCCGCGATTGCTTTCACACCTAAAATAACACCAATAGTCCGACGGAAGGCCGTGTTTGCTGAAGCGACAGGAAGAGCAAGACCAGAAATCCCAAGCAGCCGTTTCCGATGTTGTGTGCGCATTTGCCATTGCCTACTCATGCTGGGCGCTTTTGTGCTGAGCCGCGCAAGCGGCTTGTGACAACGTTGCCAGACGCCGCACGTCTGGAGAGATGAAGTTTGAGATGTAGCCGCGCAAGCGGCCTCAGAGAAGGTCGCCAGACGCGCAACGTCTGGAACGGAACCGAGGTCAGCTTGCGCCGGAGGCGCAAACAGAAGGTCGCCAGACGCGCAACGTCTGGAACACGAGGCGAAAAAATAAACAGCGCGTTGGAGACACGCCAAGATGTGCCGTCTGTGGCCTGCGAGTGAACAGCATGAACGAGCCGATGGTGGGACGGGGTCGCGCCCCCTCAGGGGGCGAAGGGGTGACGGCCTTCCAGACGGTGCACGTCTGGGTACCCTCTAGTGGGCGGTTGCCGCCGCGCAAGTAGACGGCGAGTGACGATCGCAGATTCGCGCTCAGTCAGTTTAGAGCGGTTTGCGAATGAACGTATCCGGGGAGCGCACGCAGCGTGCACTATAGCGGTTTGCCAATGAGTTTATCCTCGGAGGCGCACGCTTCCGGCGCGCATGAGCCAGCAAGATGCGGGGACTCCGGCTAAAGGCAATTGAAAATCGCTCTCAGTAACGTGACAAAAGTTCGGTGCGTTTTTGGAGTGCTGCGACGTATGGCAGCTTTGGCCGGAAAGGGGTGACACATCACCGCACTCAAACTCCCCGTCTCCCTAAAATGTCCCAGAACGTTTTTCCACCTACTTCGGCATGCATACTGCCTTCACAATCTGCTGATACATGAACGATCCTGGCCAGCTTACCAACGGGGAGAGCGGGGCGAATCACGTCGAGGCCGGCGGCCACCGCTGCCGCGTCGGCCGCCACCGCCGCCGCCGCGCCATTCGCCGGATCGGACTTCACTGCGCGGTTGTCGAGGTCTGGCTTCATTCACCACGATGCGGCGCCCTTCAAATTCGCGATCGTGCAGTTGCTGGATGGCAGCTTGCGCTGTCTCCGACGAGGCCATCTCAACAAAGCCAAAGCCGCGAGACCGTCCCGTGACCCGATCTGTAATCACATTGCTTGAGACGACCTCTCCGATTTGTGTGAACAAGTCTTCAAGGTCTTCACTGGTAACGTTGGGCGAAAGGTTGCCGACAAAAAGTTTGGTTGACATAAGATAGTTCCTCGATATTTGAAATGGTCGCGGCTGAACGGGACACGGAGTAGTTCCGAGTACGCACGGTTAACAGGCGCGCTGTGATCGCAACAAGCTGCTGCTGTGATGTTCAACAATAAACTCCCACGACGAGGCTCTCTCGAAAAAGCACAGGGGGCATTCACCAGGCGGGGTCATGGACCTCATCTTCGCAATGGCCACCGGTTTCTTTTACGAGAAGGCAAGCGTACCGCCCGATTCAGCAACAGTCAAGGTTGACGGACGTGGAGGTGGGTGAGTAAGCCGATTTGGAGAACGCGAATCATGCCTCGTGGCTCCTTTTACAGAACGCTGAGCGCATTGGTCGGTGAGGAGGATGAGCAGCAGGGCAAGGAGCAAGAGTAGCTCCTTTTGTAGAACCACCGAGCGCATTGGTCGGTGAGGAGGACGAGCAGCAGGGCAAGGAGCAAGAGTGGCTGCTTTTGCAAAACGCCGAGTGCGTTAGTTAACCACACTGCGCTGTGTTTATGCGCGCGCAGCCGTGAGCTCGCGAATTTGCTGTGTGTGACGCCGCTCGTGATAGCCAATGAGAGTGAGCCAGCCAGCGCCCGTCAGACGACCGATGGCTTCGTTCGAATGTGGAATCGAGATCGAAGCCAGATCATCGAGGCTCACCTGCTCAAGCAGACGGAGTAAGCGCTGGCGCGATTGCTGCAACCGCTCAACCGCTTCGGCCACAGGGGGCGCGTTGTTCGGGACGACCGCCGCCGGAGCGTTGGCGCGAGCTTCGCGATCGGTCAGGACCAAGCGGATGTGTTCCCACTCAGCGCGAAGTTGTTCATCGGCCACGCGCGCGTGGCGTTGGCCTGATTGCAAGGCTTTCTCCAGCAGTCGCGCGATGCTTGATTCAGCCAGATAGAGATGGTAGACCGTCTCGGCCAACGACCATCGAGTTGGATCATGCGGCACGGGAGCCGACATAGCCGATTCGATCTCCGTCATCAACGCAGCCCGCGCCTCGCTGAGCTCGGCCAGCCGATCTTCTAAGCTCGTCGGAAATGGCGGCGTCGTTGTCTCGATCATGCGGCATACCTCAAGTTGGAAATCTCTTGACAATGCGGTCGTGAAACTACCAGAGGGCAGGAGCAAAGTCAACGGGTTTCCGACCTGCCATGCCAATCGCGCAGGGAAAGACCTCGTTCGTGAAGCTAACAAGCATGGCCAGTCTTGAACGACTGAACGGGAATACGCGATCTTCACACGCCATTTCGTATAACCAACTACGCGGGCGGCCACAGCGAGCCGCCCGTACAGCCCCACCATCGAACCGACATCCATATAATGAATGAACGGGAATACGCGATCTTCACGCGCCATTTCGTATAACCAACTACGCGGGCGGCCACAGCGAGCCGCCCGTACAGCCCCACCATCGAACCGACATCCA
>JANWZE010000009.1 GCA_025054955.1 Blastocatellia bacterium
CGGGTGACCGAGTCCCCTTGGCCGCCCTGCTCTAACACCCCGTGTCAACAGAAAACTCTTGCCCGTCGCATTTCCAAGCACGTTATTTGAAACGATTACGCCAGTGGGGCTCCGCGTATCGGCAACTCCTGGTCAGACAATACCAATAGTCCGAAGAAACGCCATGTGTGAATCAGGAGCCAGAAGTCAGAAGTCAGGAGTCAGGAGTCAAGAGCCAGAAGTCAGGAGTCAGGAGTCAGCAGCCAGAAGTCAGCAGCCAGGAGCCAAGGTCATACAAGAGTGAAAGACCATGTGTGATGAAGAGCACTGGAGCACAGTAGTAGAACGCGGCAGTATTCGATGTTCAGTGCGCATCCGGCAGGATTCACTCATGCTCCGTTCGTCTCTGCTGAGCCGGGCAAGCGGCTCATGCGAAGGTAGCCAGACGTGCCACGTCTGCAAGAGCAGATCAAACAATCGTGGCGCGTCTGCAGTCGCGCCCAGATGTGCGCGTTCGTGACCAGCGACTAGACAACATGAACGAGCCGGTGGGTAAACAGGTAGCGCCCCGTCAAGGCGCGAAGGATTGCGGATGACGCGCGCTCAGGCGTTGCACGTCTGGCTATCCTCTGATGGCGGCTGCCGCCGCCGAAGTAATGCTGAGTGAAGATCGCACATTGCTGCTCCGTCACTTCAGTTCCCACCATGCTTTTGGCTTCGTGAACATGGTCTTTCCCTCCGAAAATTTGTAGAACATCGGTTGCGCTGATCGAAGACTTGCTGGCCAAATAAGAACATCAAAACGCTCTCCTGATCTGAAGCGGCGCTCCATTGACGTTGCGATTCGACCGGACTCCTTGACTTGCTCCAGGACACTCATATCTCCAGCTTTCATGGGGTATGATTCGGCGATGCGCTGCATTGACTTTGCAAACTCACCTCGTCTATGATGGTCGCCGCATCGCAACTGAGGAAACACTATGGCACGTGTTAATCCGCAGCCCTGGTCAAGCCAGACGATCAAGCGCATCCTGGTTCTGGTGACGCTCATTGGCCTTGCTTCGGTGTTCATTTGGTTATGGCGTCCCCCTCAACCACCGGAAGCGCCGACCCAAGCCAACACGCCGCCCACGACTGACGGGTTCGCCTTCACCGGCGCTGGCTCATGCAGCTCCAGCGCCTGTCACGGCGGCATCGCGCCCCGCCCCAACGAGCGCGTCCGACTGAATGAATACAGCATCTGGGTTCTGCACGACAAGCACGCGAAAGCCTATGACGTTCTGCTCAATGAAAAGTCGAAACGCATGGCGCGTCTGCTCAAGCTCGATAAACCAGAAACCAGCGATAAATGCCTGGACTGCCATGCAACCAATGTGCCAACGAACTTGCAAACCAAATCATTCAACATCACTGACGGCGTCAGTTGTGAGAGCTGTCACGGCCCGGCCGGCGGCTGGCTCAGCGAGCACACGCAGAAAGGATGGAAGCATGCGCAGTCGCTGAGTCTCGGCATGTACGACACCAAGAATACGATCAAACGAGCGGAGAAATGTTTGAGCTGTCATCTGGGCACGGATACCAAAAAGGTGGATCACGAGATGATCGCTGCTGGTCATCCCGATCTTACGTTTGAGTTAGATACCGACATAGCGATCATGCCGGCACACTGGCTGGAGACAGAGGACAAAGGGCCATGGTTCGGCGTGCGTCAATGGGCTGTCGGGCAAGCGGTAGCATTGCGCGAGGGCATGAAACGTCTGGCGCGACAGGCGGAAAGTCAAGCGTGGGAGCGAGGCTGGCCGGAATTGGCCGAGCTGGATTGTTACGCCTGTCATCACAGCTTGCGTGAGCCAAGTTGGCGACAACAGCGTGGCTACAGGAATACGCCCGGCTATCCCTCATATAATGATTCGCGATACCGCGTCTTTCGTCACGCGCTTGCCTCCATCTCGCCCAACATGCGGCAAACGCTCGACGAAAAAATTGAGCAACTGCATCGCATGTTCGATCAACCAGTCTATCGTCGGCGCGACATTGCGGCAACGGCTCAACAGGTCGCCGATATTGCCGATCAACTGGCGCGACAACTGGACAGCATGGCATTTGATCAACAAATCACCCGCGCCATCCTGCGCGCCGTTTCCAGCGATGAACAAGTCGGGCTGGTCTCTGGCATCCGCTCGGCTGAACAGGCGGTGATGACGATTAACACACTCTTCCGCACCTACCGAAAAGCTACAACTGTGCCCAACGAAGCGGCTATCACTGCGGCGATTGATCGTTTGTTTGAAGATTTGAAAGACCCGGCACGATTTGATCCCAACCTCTTTGCTGCTCATCTGCGAGCCGTTCATAAGTTCTTCCAATAACCGCGTAGGCCATGCCACAGGCAACGACCAATGTAGTTATTCTGGGTGGCGGCTTTGCTGGAGTCTACACAGCGATGTACTTGAGTCGCGCGTTAACAGCCGATGAACGTCGTCGCATCAGGATCACCCTCGTCAACAAAGAAAATTACATCGTGTTTCAACCATTGCTGCCGGAAGTGATTTCAGGCGCGATTGAAATGTTGCACGTCATCAGCCCGATTCGCCGACTAGTGCCTGGCGCTGAGTTATACACTCGCGAGATCGAAGCGATTGACCTGCAGCAGCGAACCGTGCGACTGGCGCCGGGGTTTCGACCCAAACCGCTCACGCTTCCATTCGATCATCTGGTCATCGGGCTGGGCACACGGCTGGACGCGGCCAAAGTCCCCGGCATGCAGGAACACGCCATCCCATTTAAGTATCTCGGCGACGCGCTGCGATTGCGGAATCATCTGGTGCACGTGCTGGAAGAGGCAGCTATCGAGACCGACCAACAGCAACGAGAGAAACTCTTGACGTTCGTCGTCGCCGGCGGCGGCTTCTCTGGCATCGAGTGCATGGCTGAACTGAACGACTTTGTGCGCGAGGCGATCAAGCATTACCCGACTATTCAACCGCATGAGCTGCGTATGATCGTGCTGCAAAGCGGCGAACGAATCCTGCCGGAAATGGTTGAACGGTTGGCCAACTTCGCTCATCGTTTGTTAACCGAGCGTGGCATAGACATCCGCCTGAGAACTCGGCTGCAGGCTGTCACGGCTGAGTCGGCCATCATTCAGAACCAACTCACTCATCAGCGAGAGGCCATCCCGACGCGAACCGTGGTCGCCACCGTGCCTGCCGGCGCACATCCGCTGTTAGAACAACTGCCTTGCCAACGCCAGGCTGGACGGTTGTGTGTCACCGAATTTCTCAACGTGCCCGATTGGCCCGGCGTATGGGCGCTTGGCGACTGCGCCGCCGTGCCGCAACCGGACGGCATCCTCTCGCCGCCAACGGCGCAGCATGCTCTTCGTCAAGCGCGAACCTGCGCCGCCAATGTACTGGCTGAAATTCGGGGCGGCCGGAAACAACCGTTCAGCTTCACCGGTCTTGGCAAACTCGGATCGTTAGGACGTCGCTCGGCTGTGGCCGAACTGTTCGGCGTTAAATTTTCAGGACTGCCCGCCTGGTTGATATGGCGCGCTGTCTATCTCTGGAAGCTTCCCGGCTTCGACCGAAAAATCCGCGCGCTGATGGACTGGTTCCTGGACGTCATCCTGCCCCGGGACATCACACAAGTGCGAATCTTTCAACCTGACGCTGTCATCCAAGAACACTTCGAGCCGGGCGAAATCGTATTCGATCAGGGCGACTTCGGCGACAAAATCTACTTCATCGTGAAAGGAGAAGTGGTGGTCATCAGAGACAACGAAGTGGTGGCGCGCTTAAGCGACGGCGATGTATTTGGCGAAATCGCGCTCGTTTCCGATACCGCCCGCACAGCTAGTGTGCTGGCGACGACGCCACTTGATGTGGTCACCGTCTCACGCAGCGCATTTAAGAAATTGCTTGCTCATTTGCCCGGCGTTCGTAGCACGATGAGCGAGATCATGCGCCAACATCTAGCAGAATCAGCCGAGCTGAGACAACAGATCAACTCGTGAAACGGTCGCGCTGCTCGAAGCCCACTCTCTTGAGCCGCGCAAGCGGCTCATGCGAAGGTAGCCAGACGGGCAACGTCTGGGACAACAGAGCAAATCAGAGCGGCGTGTTGGAGACGCGCCAAGACATTCAATGCTACACCTGAATGCCGAGCTTCAACGTCGGGTCTTCGTGCTCGTCTACCTCGCCGACCCGACCGGCCGCATGTTGCTGCTTGAGGGTAATAATGGCAAACAAGAACAACGCCACATAAAATCCTACGCCTATCGCCAACGCAATCTTTCCTGGTATCGGCCCAATCGTAGCTCGCCGCCAGAGCTCCTGCCATGTGGTCAAGGCCGTAGGATGGATAATGATTTTGCCCATGTAGCTAATTCCTAGGATCAGCAGAATCCAGGCATAATTGCGACGCAGCCGCCGCCCCAGGGCTTCCCAATAGCTAATGTGGAAGTGCAAGTTCGTATAATCATCGGCCAGCACCTGATGCCAGTTGTTATCAACCCGCACGCCTTCGCCGCGCAAAATGGGCGCATAGAAGCAGACTTCCAACAACCGCACCCGGGTCCGCCAAATGTCGAAGTAACGATACCGCCGAGCCTCGATTCCTAAAAAGACCAGCACGAGCAATCCGACCAGGACGAGCGGCAATGGTGAATTCTCCGGATTGCTGAACGTCAATGAGAGCGCCAAGCCGGTGGTGGCCACTGCCCAGTTGGTCGTCGTATCCAGGCGTGTGCGCCAGACTTTGCTGCGATACATCTCGCCTCGATACAGATGGGCCAAGGCTCCCATCTCGGCTGTATCAAAGAAAGGTGTCGACATGTGGTCGCGTGCATTCATCGCGGTGAGATTATTCTTGGTCGGCTCCGCTGCCATGTCAAGAACACGAGAACAACCATCGGCCCCAGCAACCACGAGAGCCACCCGGCGCGACGCGCGCTCACCGGTTGCGTGGGAATGTCGTTCGTCACCGTATAGAGACGGCCTGCTCGCAGGTAGAGGCGTTGCATCTCCGTCAAGTTGAACGGACGCGAACCACGGCGACCAAACACAGCCAGTTGATAGCCACTCTCATCAACGGCGCGGTCGCGGTCGAGTCCTTCGGAAATGGCCAACGCCGGCCCGTGTGTGTGATACGTGGCAATTAACCTTGGATTGGGGCGCGGGCTGAAGCCTAAATAGTGAGGTGTATCACGCGGCGAAAAAAGCTGAACAACACGCAGGCCATTATGCCCATCGGCGATGTAGGCAAACTGACTGGCGTTGGTCATGCCGACTTTCACATCGCGCGCATCATTGATCGCTCCATTAGCGTTGAACCATTGATCCAGCCGCGGCTGTTCAGGCCGTTCAATATCAAGGATAGCCAGTCCTTGCTTTCCAGCGGCCACGTAGGCATACGTGCGAACCAGGTAGAGATTGTTGGCTTCGGCCAACGGGACGACAGCTCCGGGCACTGGACGAGGTTGGTCCAGCGCCGTCACGTCCAGCACTTTGACGCCCTCAGCGTCACACACGAACGCATAGCGAAACTGCACAGCGACGGCTTTCGGTCGAACAAGGACAGGCGGGCCGATCTCAGCCACCACCTTCGGCTCAAGCGGATTCTCTAAACTGACCACCACCACCCCACGATCACAGCAGATGTAAGCATACAAACCGGCGATGGTGATATTGACGGCGCCGTTGAGTATTCCATTGGGATTGAACGTGACGGCTCGCTTCAGAAAATTGTTCTCTGGATTTCCGTCGAGTAACGTGGCGACGCCCGCGTTGTTGGGATCACCTGGCGGATTACCAATCACAATCAATCCTTCGTACTTGTCCGTCACATAGAGAAATGCATAAAGCAGCGGAATGCGCTGTTTGTCATCACGGTACTCTGCTTCTTCGTTTTCTGGACGATGCGGGCGAGTCGGATCAATCGCCATGGTGGAGGGAGAGGCCACTGCCGTGGCATAGCGCGTCTTGACGTAAAGCTGCTGGCCGAGCGGCGAAACCGGCGCTGTGACGATCCGTTCGGAAAAGCCCTTCTGATCAATTTGCGCCACATCATAAACGCGGAAACCGCCAGCCCCGTTGGCCGTGTAGAGATATTCACCGCGCAACTGAAGGCTCAGCACCTCGGTGTCGTGCCCAGGCCAGCTCAGAACGTCGTTGCCCGGATGATGATAGGCTTCTTGCAATTGATCGCCACGTTGCTTGTGTTTCTTGTACCGCTCAGGGTAGGCCACCTGATGAAGCGTGCTGCCAATGACGGCCTGTGGCTCGTCATGTTCGGTGACCACGACTGCTTCAAATCCCTTCCGGCCCTCGGCCACGTAGACGTAGCGTCCAAGGAAGTTATAGAAATTGGTCCCCTGCATCAGCACCATCGCCATCCACGCATTGTTATCGTTCTCGCGCGATATATGGCAATCGGTGCACTGCTTGGTCTCTCGTGAGCGAACCGTGTGCGGCACAAATGGACTGAACGCCGTTCCGCTGTAGCCTTCGGCTGAGACGGTCTGTTGCTGCGAATAAATCCACTCGCGATTTTGATTCTGCGAGCCAACTAAGACGGCGCATGCCGAACGAATCGGATTGATACGACGCCCCGTCACCGTTCCGTTCAAACCGAGCATGAAGACGTCATCGCGCAACGTCTGAAAGTTATACTCGACGTAGTTGCGCAATTCTTCACCTTCATTGTGCAACATCGGCTTTCGTTTATTAGCCTTCTGTGGCAGATGGCAGCCAAAGCAGCTCGTCGTCCATGAGGTATGGCAGGCGATGCAGGTCATCGTTTTGTTGGCGTGAGCTAGGCGATCATCCGAGACAACCGTTCCCCAGCTTTGCCCGTCGCGCTGAAGCGTTTTGGCCAAGGCCGATTTTTGATTGAAGTCGGTATGACCTGGCGTGATCGTATCCTTGACTTGGCGAACCGGCCACTCCTGTCCTGGGTTGACCATCGAGCGTTGGTAGAGGCGGTTGCCGCGCCAGACGAAGCGTCGCGGTCCCCACGGCGTTGACAAGCGGCTCAGATCAGTGCCGCCGGGCGGAGCGGCCGGCCCCGACGTTCGCAAATTCGTATACCGCTCAATCGTGCCATGACAATCAATGCAATCAATCTCGATGGCGGCACGAACTTCGCCATACAGTTTGCCGTTGCCATGAACATCCTGCTCGAAATGGCAATCCACGCAGTGCATGCCGCGCTCCAGATGAATGTCTCTCAGATGAACGGCTTTTTTGAACCGGTCAGGATCATCATGCGGGACAATTTGACCATTGGCATCGAGCAGGTTGCCCTTCCGGTCTTGACTGTAGACAGCGCGAAAGACCCAGCCGTGCCCGTGAAAATCGGCAAACTGTGTGCGCGATAATTTCGGGTTGATGTCGGTATAAAGGTTGGCCAGAAATTCTTTATCTCCCCACAGGCCGCGCTGCGCCGAGCCTTCCGGGTTGGCCCGCTGAATCTGTTCGAGTTCTTCAGGCGAGCGTTTCAGCTCCTTGGCCGGATACATCCACTCGCCGTCGGTTTCGTTGTCCCACCACGTGTACCCCAGATAGCTTTGCGTCACCGTCGTGCCGGGATGAACATGACAGACGATGCATTGGCTTGATGGAATGGCTCGCGTCAGCACGTGCTTGATTGGGTGACCGGACTCGTTTTTGGGAATCGTCGGATCGGCCGAGAAGCTGTGACCACGATGTTTGAACGGGGCGTATGGGCCGGCGTGCATGGGGTCGCGGTCGTTGGCATACACGACATGGCAAGCTGTGCAGCCGCTGGAACGATAATCGCCCGGCTGATCATTCGTCCCCATAAAGGAGAGCATCGGATCAAGCAGCCGCGTCTTTTGCAGTCCGATGAATACCGGATCAGTTCGATTCAGCGTGCCGAGTCCGCGCACGCTCAGTCCTTTATCCGGTTTGCCGCCTTCTTCTTCAGGATCAGGATTTCCCACTTCCAGTCGGCGGCGTCCGCCTCTCTCGAAGACTCGTAGGATATTGCCTGGTTGCGTCACTTCCCATCGTGGCAGCGGGTCCAGATATGGCAGAATCCCTTTCAGCAACGTATCACGCGGCGTCGGCGGCGGGATCGTTTGCAGCCTTCGTGGTATGCCATCAGCCGTATAGCTTTCGCCATAACGTGGGTCTTTGAACGGCACCGAACCGTTGTTATACAGCGCCGCGCCCCACAACATGGCTCCATGCGTCATCATGCTCTTTTGCACGTTGGCGACAATCTGGGTATGACAGCCGGCGCTCCCACAACTTTGCATAGCCACGCGCAAATCACCGGGATTAACGAAGCGAATAAATTCCGGACTTTCATCATTGAGTTTGGCGAATGATTGAACCGGATTGGCCGAGCTTTTCCACAGTTCTGGCCGGCGCGGTTGCACGTGGGCGCGTTGTTTGGCCAACTGATAGGATTTTGAATAAGGCGGCTGATTGGCCGCGTCAGCCGGTTTCTGGACAGTGGCATCGCCGCCGTGACAATCCACACAGCCGATGCGCACCGTCCGCGTCGGGTGCATGGTCGGTTCATCCATCGGTGTGTGGCAGCTCAAACAACCGGCGCTCTTGCGGTCAGCTTCGTCTTGCCGTTGAGACAGCAACGTCGGTTCCTGACCGGTGGCCGTTGAAATCAACAGACTACTCAAGCCGATGCTCAGCGCCAACGCCAAACAGAATCGCTTCACGTGAAGTGTGACCTTGCCGATGCTTCTGTTCATCACATCTCCCTGTGACGTCAAAACGTGAACCGCGTGCTCGCAAATGCGACGTAGAGCACACGCGAATTGAAAATATCCTTCAATCCATTGCCAGGCACCAGCGCCGCCACGCCGCCTTTCAAGATAATGTTATTGTTCAGCAGCGGGCGATACTGCACGCCAATGCTGTAATCCGTGCCGATGAAACGCCGAATCGGCGCTTGATAGAGCAACTGCTCAATCGGCTCCGTGTGATGGAACCACAACAAATTCACATTGACCAGCGAGCGGAGCTTTGGCGTGAGCTCCAGATCGGTTCCCATATTGAACAAAAACAGGCCGGGATTGACGAAATTCGATTGCCCTTCCCCCTTGCTCGTGCGCAGGCTGGGAATCAAGCTATTGGGTTGAACCAGTCCGACGCCGGTGCCGGTCAGACGAAGGCCCTGACGATTCCAAAAACTAAATTCGCCGCCGGCAAACACCGGCTCGTCAAAGATGGTATCAAACCCGCGCGCGCGACGATCTGTCGGCCGGTCATCGCCGGATGACCAGAAGAAGGAACTTTTCAATCGCAACCAATCGCGATCCACCGAGGCTTCAACAGCGGCCATCTGCGCATTGACATCAACACGGCGATTGGCAATCGGATTGAAATCATCTTCGCCCAGCGCCTGATAGAAGGCATGCGTTAGATTCAACCGGCCAATGTGACCATCGCCGGCGATGCCCAGATAGACGATGTTCAAATTATGCGGCCTAAACCCGCCAATCGGCGCAGGCCGCTCAAGGAAATTGTTTCGATTGAAGTGCAACCCGCCTTTGTCACGATGACCGGCGTGATCGTCGTTGTAATGAATGCTGCCCTGAATGGTATAGCCTTTGACAATGAAATCTTGCCGGTACATGTTGAAGACGGCCACATTCTGATGACGCGATTGAAAGACGGTGTTGAGCTCGCTGTTGGTGTCTTTGTCTAGTTGCGTGAAATAGGCCAGGTTCCATTGATAGAGATTGTTATGATTGTTGCCAAACAACCGATAGCCCATATTCTGCTCGCGAAAGATGAACCCACGAAAATCACTATTGAATTTCTGGATACCGACGCGTAGCGAGGTGAAATCGAAATAGGGGCTTTTATCGCGTTTGAATAGGCCGCGAAAAAAACCAATCAAGCCAGGCGGCGAGTCAGCCAGCTTGATTTCGCCAAACAGTTCCTGCAATCCCACGTGGCCATCCAGCCGATTGGTCCCGCGACGAACGTCTATATTGACCACACCGTTTTCTCGCGTGTTCAGATAATTGATGTTGAACACCGGCGTGATACGAAATACCCAATCCTGCGGCTTAAACGCCGTGCTGCCGCGAAACAACTCAAAGGTCAGTTCAAAATTTTGTCGCAGGAAAAACATCTCGCCGCGACCGAAGAAGTCTTCGCTGCCCGCTTCGGCGGCGCTCGGTGGGCTAGGAATGTAGAGCCGACGCGCCTCCGTCAGCGTTTCGCTCGAACCTGTCACAATCGCGAACACGTTTTGCCCGATGATCGGATAATCGCCTTTGAGCACATTCTGATTATATGGGTCATAGGGTCGGCCCCGATGGTAGGGCGCTTCGTAGCCGGTTTGCCGATCCCAATCGGGCCAGCCCAGCCGCCAGCGGTCGGCGACGCGATCGGTCTTCTGGCCGCGCCGAGGACGACTGCCCGAGCCTGTGTAACCAATGGGCGGATCAACCGGCGTGATAATTTCGCTTACGTCCAACGGGAGAACCGGCGTGGGCCGTGCCTCAGCAGGCCGTTCATCGGTTGCACGTCGAACATAGGAGGCTTCAGAGCCAGGCTCCTCAGTCACCACGAGCGAGCCGTCGCTTTCCGGCTTCAGCAGCGGCTGATAAGGCAATCGCTCGATGCGCGCTGGCGGCAACGTTGCCGGTTTCATCTGCACACAGAGCGTCAGAACCTCTCCGGCAACAATCCGCAGATGCTGCTGGACTACGGACACAAACCCGCTTTTGTCGGCTTGGAGCTCATACTCACCCGGCGGCACATCAAGCACACGAAAAATGCCATCACCATCGGTCAACCGCAAAAATGTTTTGCCTGTGGTCAAATGCCTCAGTTTGATCGCAACGCCGGGAATCGGCGTTGTCGAAGGACCGGTCACCAATCCCTGCAAATCACCTGCTTGCGGTAGCGGCTGACGCGGAATGCGCTGTACGGAGGACTCTCCCAACTCAATCGGCTCAATCCATTGCGCCAGGACAACTGGTTGACCGACGAAGCAAAATCCAATCAACCACCACGAAACAATCGCCACCGTGATAGCGGCTCGGCAATCCCGGCATTGCTCAAGCCGACCTCTTGCGATTATTCGACTCATACCGCTCCGCACAGCAAGGCGGCATCAGAGTAACATAGCCTCCATCAACTATCAACCAATTTGATTGCTGGACAGCGTTGGCGCAGCATGATAATTTGATAACCCGATGAAGCGAACGCTTTTCACAGCCAGCCTGGTGATCATTGCGCTGCTGTTGGCTGAAAAGAGTCGCCACGATGCCCAAACCGGTTCGCCGATATTGACCGCCAGCGATGTCCAGCAACTGATCGGACGGGCTGCGCGGGCGCTGGCTGACCCAACGATGGTCATCGCCGTCACCGACCGGGCCGGGCGGATTCTTGGCGTGTTCCGCAAGCCGCAAGCGCCGCAGCTTGCGCTGGGCAATTTTGGCCGGATGGTCAACGCCAACGACCTGGCTGTCGCGCTGGCTCGCACAGGCGCGTTTTTCAGTAACGATCAAGCGCCGCTCTCATCACGCACAGTGCGCTTCATCAGCGGCATTCACTTCCCGCCGGGGATTGCGTTCACACCCAACGCTGCGCTCTACGGCATCGAGAACACCAATCGAGGCTGCCCCCTCGATCCAGAACTTGACACCCTCATTCCGCGCGCGCGGGCGCTGGACGGCGGTTTCGGCTTGGGCATCATCACCGGCAAGGCCGATCTGCTGGACACAATTCCCTACCCTGATGCGCTCAATCCGGGCGGCATACCGATCTTCAAACAGGGGCGGGTCGTCGGCGGCATCGGCGTGGTGCTCGGCGCGCGCGGCGAGCGCGTGACGCAAGCTGAACTGGTAGCATTCACGGCAGCGTGCCCGTTTATCGCCTCAGCTTTGCCGTTGCCGTCGCCTGGGGTCATTTTCCTTGACGGCATTCGACTGCCGTTTGCCGTCATCAATGGCCAAGAGCTGCCGCCAATTCCAAGCTCCTTTCAATGCCCAGCAGGGTCAACCGTTGACGTGAGCAACTTCCCGCAGCCTGGCGAAGGCTCATACGTGGTCATGCCGCGAGATGGCGGAATTGTGCCCGATGGCTGGCTGCTTGGACCACGAGACGGCCTAGGTCTAACGCGAGATGAAGTGCGCCGCATTATCCAGCAGGCGGTGGAACGCGCCGAACGCACGCGGGCGGCTATCCGGCTGCCAGCCGGCAGTCGCGCCCGATTCGTCATCGCTGTGGGTGACGTGAGCGGAAGGATGCTCGGCGTCTTTCGCATGGCGGACGCTACTGTGTTCAGCATTGACGTAGCGGTGACCAAAGCGCGTAATGTCGTCTATTTCAGCAGCAGCTCTGTTGACCCACGTGATATGCCCGGCGTTCCACCCGGCACAGCCGTGACCAATCGGACCATCAGCTTTGGCGCGCAACCCTTATACCCACCGGGCATTGGTCCGGGTCGCGGTCCGTTTGATCCGACCGCCGCTGGCCCGTTCTTCGACCTCTATCAACGCGATACGAATTCGCTTTGCACGCAAGGCCATCAACCACCCAACGCCAGTCAGAGCGGCGTGGTCTTCTTTCCCGGCGCCGTCCCGCTTTACCGCGATGGCCAGCTCATTGGCGGCCTCGGCATCAGCGGCGATGGCGTTGAACAAGATGACTATGTGGCGGCAGCCGGCGCCGTAGGCTTTGAGCCTCCTGCGCAGATTCGCGCCGACAACGTGATCGTGCGCGGCGTCCGATTGCCCTATCTGAAATTTCCACGCAATCCTGAAAGGTGAAGCCATGACGATGCAAGTCAAACTCCTGGCCAGTCATTGCGCAGACCCGGCTCATCTTCAGCCGCTGACCACATTTTTGGTTAACGACCAACTGGCCATTGACGCCGGCAGCCTCGGCATTGCGCTGCCGCTTGATCAACAACGCCTCATCCGTCACGTCGTTATCACACACGCGCATAGCGATCACACAGGGGCGCTCCCGATTTTCATGGCCGAAGTCTTTCCCTTTTTGGATAGCCCGGTGGTCATTCACGCCATTGAGCATGCGATTCAGTCTCTCCAGCGACATATTTTCAATGACGCCATCTGGCCTGACTTTCATCAGATTGCGTTGATCAATGGCAAAGGCCCATCGTTGATCTATCACACGATCAGCCCCGGCATTCCGTTCGAGGTTCATGGATTGCGTATCACGCCGGTCGCTATGAATCACACGGTCCCGTGCGTCGGCCTCATCGTCGAGGACGGAGCGCATGCCGTCATCTTCACGTCTGACACGTATCACACGGATGAAATTTGGCAGCTCGCCAACCAACTGGAGAACCTGCGAGCTATCTTCGTTGATGTCTCGTATCCCAACGAGCACGAGCAACTGGCGGCTGTCTCAAAGCACTTGACGCCGCAGTCGCTTGACGCAGAGTTGAATAAACTGACACGCCCAACCGATGTCTATGCCGTGCACCTGAAACCACAGTTTCGTCAACAAGTGATCGAGCAGTTGGCCCGATTGAACCGACCTCGCGTGTTCGTGGCCGAGATCAATCGCCAATACTCTTGGTGAACAAGTAAGGAGTGAGTATGGCCAAGCTGAAAGTCACCCTCCCGGCTACCGGTCAAGCGTTTGATCTTCCGGTGAGTGACACTGAAGTCCGCATCGGGCGGCACCCGGATAACCATATCGTTGTTCAAGACAACCGCGCTTCACGGTTTCACGCGGTCATCAAGCGGGAAGCGAAGAGTTACATGGTTAAAGACTTGGGCAGCCAGAATGGGACAACAGTCAACGGGCAGGAGATTGCCCGCGATCAATGGGTTCCATTCAGCGCGGGTGATCGTGTCGTGCTGGCCAAAGGGGCGGCCATCATTGAGCTCGTTGAAGACGGCGACGTATCGCCTGCTTTGTCCTTCAGCGACATGCCGGTATCCGGCGCGACAATCGTGCGTTCCTCCGATCAAATCATCGGTGAAGTAGCCGTCTCCGATGCAACGAAGCTGCTGGCGGGCGGGCCGCAGCAAATCCTGTCGGAACTGACGCGACTGAAAAAGCACATTGACAAACAGGCCGAGCGAATCAAATTGCTTTCACGACTCAGTCAAGCGCTCGGCTCGATCACCAACCTAGACCAAATCTACGAGCGCTCGGTTGATCTGCTCTTTCACTTCACGCCGGCTGATCGTTGCCTCATTCTGCTGCGCGCGCCGGAGAGCGATGAACTTCAGTTGGTCTATTCGCGCTATCGCCCAGATCGAATCGGGATACAAGCGATTCCGGTCAGCCGCACCATCACAACGCGCACGTTTCAGGAGCAACAATCGGTGCTCTGGTCACAGGTGGCAGCCGATTCAAAAGCGCCCGGCACGTTGGTCAAGCATGGCATTCATTCGGTCATGTGCGCTCCGCTGATCGGTCGCCACCAGCTTTTAGGCGTGATCTATGCCGACCGACAGTCTCCCACTGATGTCTTCGAGGTGGACGATCTGGAGCTTCTCAACACTGTCTCAGGACCGACGGCGATTGCCATTGACAATGCGCTCGCCTTTGAGCAACTGCGTCGAGAAGAGATCGCCCGTGCTGCGTACAATCGCTTCCTGCCACCCCATCTGGTGAACAAACTACTGGCCAACCCCGAAGCTATCCATTTAGGCGGTGTCAATCAGGTTGTCACCATTCTTTTCTCCGACGTCCGCGGATTCACCTCACTGGCCGAGCAGGCTGATCCACAAAAGGTGGTGAGCGCGTTAAACGACTACTTCTCCGAGATGACGGAAATCATCTTTCAAAACAACGGCACGCTCGACAAATTTATCGGCGATGGATTGATGGCGCTGTTTGGCGCACCTGAGTCCTCGCCTGACGATCCCACCAATGCCGTTCGCACCGCCATCCAGATGCAGCGGCGCATGGTTTCTCTCAGCCATGAATTAACCCGATATGGCTTCCCACCGATCAATATCGGCATCGGGATTAACACCGGTGAAGTCACCGTCGGATATATCGGCTCGGAGCGCCGCATGGACTACACGGCCATCGGCGACGCAGTGAACCTCACAGCCAGACTGGAGAGCAAAGCCGCGCCCGGCCAAATCTTGATCAGCCAGGCGACCGCAGCACTGATTCAAGGAACCTTCCCACTGCGTTCGCTCGGCCCACTACAGGTCAAAGGCAAAATGAATCTGGTAGAGACCTACGAAGTCCTCTGGCAAGAAATCTGAGGTAACAGTGCCGGCTGCTCCATCGCCGGCTGACGCTTGAGAGCGCCGAGGCGCTACCTCTGCTCATCATCGGCGGAATCATCACCGAGCCGGCAACGTTTCGCGCTCCGCAACAGGCAGAGCCGCCGCCGTGCTCACCGTCATCGGCGGATCATCACCGAGCTGGCAACCATCGTGAAACCTTTTTGATCGCCGACAATCTTCTCAATCTCTTCCTTGCTCTTGCCGGCATCTTCAGCATAGTGACGCGCCTGCGCCTCTGAGATCGTCGTCTCCGAGACTTGGCCTTCGACAATCACCATTCTTCCGGCGCTGTTTTTGGGAACGAAGAATCCATAATCTTTGAACGTGACTCGTACTGTGTGCTCGCCATCCACGAGCACCATCCAACATCCCTTCATCTGGCACACTTCGGCAATCTTGGCTTCAATGCGAATCGGCTTGTTCAGGTTAGCTGGTTGTAACGCCTCAGCCAGCGTCAGCGGCTTGCTGTCAAGCTGAGGCTTTGCACCGTAAATTTGATAACGAGCATCAGCTTGATGTTTCCGCTGGGCTGTCACCAACTGATGAGACACACTGCCAATCAGTAAGAGTATAATGGCTACGAGCCTCACCGCGAGCGCCGATCTATGGTGCGTGTCTATCTTCATAAATGCCTCCTTGAATTTATTCAGCGCATGATATTGACACCGTCTCCGGCAAAAGCGCAAGGGCCGCCGCTGGCCGTTGTTAACGCTTGCAAAATATGCTTGCTCCACAAGCGGACGCGACCGCCAAGCCAGCGTCAGAACGAATCAACAAACGAAAAATGGAAACGGGCCTGGGGATTTTGGAATTGTCACATGTTCACAGGAACCCAGGCCCATGCGTGTTGTGGATAATCAATTAAACATCACCGATTGTGCCACAAGCGCCTGCCGGCGCGTATTGGTAAAAACACCTACTTCTTTCAGGGATGTTACCTACTGCTCATGTCTCCTTCGCCAGCGTGCGCGAGCGCATTCAACCCGCTTGTGCAAAGCCAGCAGATTGCTGAACGAATCTGGTCGCTTCTGCCTGCTGCCGTCAGGTGACTGAGCTCGTCACCATGAGCCAGCCCATTCGGTGCTACTGATAAGAAGCTCGATTCGTTCCACCGCACTCAATTCAGCAATGCGTAGCCTATCAATTATGAACTCGCACCAAAGAGCTGTGTGTAGGAATTGTGTGATTCGCTGCCGCCGACTTTTTACGATTTTGCTAATTGCAGAGCCAGCGTCACGGCCTCAGCCGGCGTCTCCGCCCGATGAACGTTGGCCATCGAGACAGGCGGCTCAATCTCAAATCTCCAGGAATGAAGCAGCACAACCGGCTTGCCGATTTTCAATGCCAGCGCAATTTCCGAGAGCGTCCCAAATCCGCCTCCGACGGCAATGATCACATCGGATGAGCTTGCATTGATGGCGTTGCGCGCGTCGGACATGCCGGTGAAAATCGCCACATCAATGAACGGGTTCGGCGGTGATTCCCGCTCGTTGCTCCCCGGCATGATGCCGATGGTGAGGCCGCCTTCAGATTTGGCTCCCTGAGCCGCCGCTTCCATCACACCGGTCCCGCCCCCGCACAACAGCACAGCCCCGCTGCGTGCAATCAATTGGCCAACCTCTACCGCTTCACGATAGGTCTTTTCATCGCACTGAGCCGCGCCCATCACGCCGATGACAAGTTGACGATGCCGCTGCTGGTTCATAGGACTTTGCTCAAACAGCTCATGACGAACGCGCTCTGGCCGCGCCGACGCGATCGGTCTGTGCCGCGCGGTTTCGAGCTTTCTCCATCATCTTGCGGATGCCCCAATCAACAGCCCGCGGCGCAAGCGCATTGAGCACGGCCAGGAGCCGCGCTGGCTTGTAGGTCATGATCTCCGGTCGAGGCCGCCGTGCCACCTCAACGATTGCCTGCGCCACACGTTCAGCCGATTGCACCGGGCCGATCGGCCTGCTACGTTGCGGCAACTTCGTCTCAGCCACATCGAAGAACTCCGTTGCTGTGCCCGCCGGACACACCACACTGACGTTGATGCCGGTGCCGACCAGCTCCAAGCGCAATGATTCGGAAAACGCAATCATCGCTGATTTGGTCGCGCAGTAGGCGCCGGAAAACGGAAGCCCACGTCGCCCCACGACAGATGATACGTTGATGATGTGACCTCGACGTTGCCGCTGCATAATCGGTAGCACAGCCTTCGTCGCGTAAAACGCTCCCATGAAGTTCACCTGCATGATGCGACTGAGAGCCTCCGTTGTAGTTTCTTCAACTGCGGCAAACAGGCCGTAGCCAGCGTTGTTCACCAAAATGTCAATGCGCCCGAAGCGGGCGATCGCTTCTTCGATCATAATGCCGACGGTGCGCTCAACGGCCACATCGGTCGGGACGACTAATGATCCAACGCCCATGGCTTCGATTGCTGCCGCTACCTCGCGTAGTCTCTCTTCACGCCGCGCGGCCAGAACCAGTTGAACCCCTTCACGCGCAAACGCCAGCGCCGTTGCCCGACCTATGCCGCTGGAAGCGCCGGTGATGATCGCCACCTGTCCTTGTAGCTTTCGCGCCATATCGCCTCTCCGCTCAGTGATGATTGAGGAAAGGAGCCGATAGGATATTGCAATTGATGCGTTGACGCAATGATCGCCGGAGTGCGGCAACTAAGAGCTGGCAGATTCGATTTAACGAGAAGGCACGAGAGGAAGAAAAGAGAGAGCCCCAGGCTGCTTTCTTCGGCCGCTCGGCGGTTGATTACACGAGCTACCAACTTTCCTCCGCCGCGCGTCACTAGGACCGCATCGTTGGTGGTCTGCCCTGCCCAGTGCTATACTTGCAGCCTCTTGATCGCCGAAATCTTGGAGAAACTGCATGAACAGTCAGCGTCTGAGGACGAACACTGAAGCTCTCGCCGAGCGCTTGCCAGCGGACAGCACGCTGGTCCTACGTCGTGCCGGTTGGCAAGAGTATGAATCATTGCTGGAGGCAGTCGGGGAAGAGGCAGGTCTTCGCATCAGTTTCGATCGGGGGATACTGCACATCATGACGACCTCAGCCCAATGTGAAAGCTACACCCAATTCATCGAAAATCTCGTGCGTTTATGCGCTCTGCGGCTGGGCCTGACGCTGCGCTCCTTTGGCTCGGCCACAATCAAAAAACAACGTCAACAAAAAGGCTCCGAGCCCGACTGTCGCTCCTACGCGCAGAGCGCCCTTCTGATCGGACAGCGTAAACAGATTGCTCACGGAGTGTGATTGAACCAGCGCTACATCCACACGCCCTTTCAAGAGAGACGAGATCATGAGCGATTCACAAAATCCGCATCCTACGCCCAAGCTCGAAGCGGATGCCTTCGAGCGTGAGCTAACGACCGACCTGAATGCTCGCACACCTGACCCACCTCGCGGTATGCCACTGCACAGACGAATCCTCATCGGACTGATTGTCGGTGTCGCAGCCGGGCTGGCCGTCAATGTGACGCTCGGCGGTCAACATCCTGTCGTTGTGTGGCTGGTAGCTAACATCAGTGATCCCGTAGGGACGCTCTTTTTGCGCTTGTTGCTGCTGGTGGTGGTGCCGCTCGTCTTCTCTTCGTTGGTGGTGGGCGTTTCCAGTGTCGGCGATGTCCGGCAACTGGGGCGACTCGGTGCAAAATCCTTTGCCTACACATTTATCATTTCAGCGATCTCGGTCATTATCGGATTGAGCTTGGCCAATACGCTGCGGCCCGGTCACCGCATTCAGGAAACCACCAAAGTTCAACTGGAAGAACGTTACAAATCGGACGCCACCAAGCGTGTCCAGGAGCGGCAACTGGGCGGCCCCGGATCAGATTCCATGCTGGTTCAGGTGGTGAAAACGCTTGTTCCGTCCAATCCGCTCAATTCCATCTCCGGCGAAACGCCGAACATGCTTCACCTGATGTTTTTTGCCCTGCTGGTCGGGATTGCGCTGACGCTGATCCCGAACAAATCGGCTACGCCGTTTTTGCAGGTCATGCAAAGTCTCTATGAAACGACGGCCAAGATTATTGACATTGCGATGAAGTTTGCGCCGTATGCCGTCGCCTGTTTGCTGTTCACCAACATCGCGCGGTTTGGACTCGATCTTTTGCAAGCGCTCTCCTGGTTTGTGATCACGGTGTTGCTTGGCTTGTCGCTGCACTTTTTTGGCGTCTACTCGCTCTCTGTCTATTTTCTCTCGCGCATCTCGCCGCTGGAATTTTTCCGGCGGGTGAAGACGGTGGTGCTGACAGCGTTCTCCACGTCGTCATCGAACGCCACGTTGCCGACGGCTCTGCGCGTTGGCGAAGAAAACCTCGGCATACCGAAAGGGATCAACAGTTTCGTATTGACGATCGGCGCGACAGCCAATCAAAACGGCACTGCGCTGTATGAAGGCGTCACCGTGCTGTTTTTGGCCCAACTGGCCGGCGTTGAGCTTTCATTTGGACAACAACTGACCGTCGTCTATCTGGCCATTCTGGGCGGCATCGGAACGGCGGGCGTGCCGGCCGGTTCGATTCCATTTATCATCGGCGTGCTCGCTCAGATTGGCGTTAATCCGCTGCTGATTGCCATCATCCTCGGCGTGGATCGCATCCTGGATATGTGCCGCACGACGCTGAATGTCGTTGGTGATCTGACTGCCGCCACCTATGTCGCGCGCTCAGAAGGCTACGAGCTGCTCACACCTCAGCCAAGCGCACCGATGACTGACGTGATCGTCAGTGAGCCAGGCGCCGATTGAAAGCAAATTCCTTATACCAAGCGCGTCGCTAAAGGCCACGCTCTTTGCAAGGATGTTGCTGTGTGCACGCCCGCTGACGTGTGTGATTTTTGAACCGAGCAAACGCCGAGCCGCCTTCGAGACGTCGCATGTCGGCACTGTTGTCATACGCCCTTGCGCGGCTCAGCAGAAACGAGCGTAGTCTGAGCAAATAATGCAAATGCACACAGGCACTCGGAGACCGCCGCTTGGGACGCTCTGCTGGCCGCTGCTTTCCATGGCGCTTCATCAAACATGGTCTTTCTCTGGGCTATTGGTATAAGCCCCATCGAGAAATTGCTGCTTCAGGCCGATATGCCCTGATGCCTATGCACAAACACCAGCCGCTGCCTGCAATGGCACGCCGGCGAGTGCACGCCCCGACGCGCGTTAGTTGCTCAACTGGAAGGTGACAGGCACGCAAATCAAATCCCGATCCAAATCATCATCACACGAATAACGGATGGTTGGGTAGCAGCCTCGGACGCGATGGGGCGGTGGGTGAAGTCAATGAAGAGAAGTCCTAAAACAAGCGCGATCGCCGCGCGAGAAAGGTCCTTTCCTGTGAATTGAATCATAAGCATTGCTCCTGGGCCGGCGTGATTCTTGCCCAGCCCTCTCTTCTGATTCATCAAGGAAAACGATGCGGTCGCAGATGTCTGCCAGCCGCAGCGTATACCAACTCAGTTTCCGTCACCACACAGGCCCCATCGAAAACGGCCACAGAGGCCACAGAGGAAGCAGAGGCTCTCGGTGAACTCTGTGACTTCGGTGACTTCATTTTCATTCTTCACGGGTCCGCAGGGATGCGGAGCCGATTGACAAAGCCTGTCGCCTGTCGCGGATCGTGAGGAGTTTGAGTCGGCGACAGTGGCTGAGCAGGAATCATGGGCGAGCGATCTGCCATCATCCAAAGCCCACCAGCCGTCAACACCAACCCGCTCCCGCCTGCCACACGGAGAAAATCTCTGCTTGTCAATTTGGCGGTCATTGCGCTCGCTCCCGGTTCTTCTTCTGATCTTCACGCCTACCAAAAACGGCCTCAAGACTACCACAGAACAGATACGTCCACCACGCCCCAGTCGGATTTCCGCGAACCTCAAACTCACGTGACTCCGTTTTGCGCACGAGACGCAGAGAATCGTTCGATGCCCGCTCGAGCGGTCTGCACACGCGCGAGCAACACGGCGCCGATCACGTAGAGCGCAATGATTGACAGGATGGCGATGCGTTGATTGCCGCCTGTTTGACTAGAAACGGCGCCGAACAGAATCGGTCCCATGACCGAAGCTGATTTGCCACACAGCGCATAGAGGCCGAAATACTCAGCCTCCTTGCCAACAGGAATCAGCAAGGCCATGAACGCCCGCGAAGCCGCTTGCACAGCGCCTAATCCCGAACCGGCCAGCACAGCAATGACGAAGAATTGGAGTTTGGTTTGCACGAAATAGGCGAGCCCAACAACCACGATCCATTGCGCCAGCATGGTCATCACGACAAATTTCGGGCCGCGCCGATCCGTTGGTTTGGCCCAGAGCAAGGCGCCGACCAGCGCGCTGATTTGCACGGTTGCGAAGAGGTAGATCAGCTCAGCCGGCGTGAAGCCGAGCGTCTTCGCGGCAAACAGAGCAGCCACGTTGATGACCGTGTTGACGCCGTCTTCATAAAAGAAAAACGAGATGAGAAATCGTCTCATCTGTTTTAAGTGCCGCAGTGAACGGAACGTTTCAATCACACCGCGCGCGCCATGCGACGCAGCCTCTCGCGCCGTCATTCGCGCCGGCTCATCGGCCGGCAGCAGCAGGAGCGCCGGCAAGGCAAACAGGAAAAATCCTAAGCCGGCCAGCAGGAATGTCATCTTGAACATCTCGTTTTGCACCAGCGGCAGCGCCACCAACAATCCAATGAGCGAGCCTGCATAACCGAGCGCAAATCCCCAGCCGGAGACGCGCCCTTGATAGTCCGCCGGCGCGATTTCCGGCAAATAGGCATTGTAAAAAACGAGGCCCCCTTCGACGCACATGTAGGCGACCACAGAGAGGAGAAATCCCCACAGGATCATGCCAGGCTGAACCGTGGCCAGTAAGCACGTGCCGATGATGGATAACAACGTGTACACCACCAGCAGCCGCTTTCGCACACCCGTGTAATCGGCAATCGCTCCCATCACTGGCGACGTGACTGCAACAAGCAACATAGCGGTCGAGACAACGCGCCCCCACCACAGGTCGCCTTGCCCCGTCTCATTGCCGACAATGGCATTTGCATAGTATGACGACCATATCGTCGCCGGAATGATCGCGTAGAAGATCGAATTAGCAAAATCGTAAAGACACCAGACGAAGATTGTTTTCTTGTTCATGACGTTCATTGCCGTTCCAGCAAGGACGCCAACGACTCCACCTCGTTGACGATTTGCTGACGCAACCGAGCCAACTTGTCCAACACACGCGGCGAAGGCTGGCCGATGAACCACGACGAAAGCGCCGAAGGTGTCGTTCCTGCCTCAGCGCGCCACTCCACAAATAGCAACGTGAAATAACTGAGCGGCACGATCAACACGGCAAAGGCAATCGCTGCCGATGCGCCCAACCATCGCGCGATCAGCCAGGCCTCTAGCGCATACGCCAATGGGAAAACGATCAGCGAGAAGAGTATCTTGCTTGTAGCGGCCATTGACGCATCCTGCTTGGTGAGCGTAACCAGCAAGGCGATGAACTTATACGGCGCATAATTGAGCGCGACTCCAACCATCGCGACGAGCGCGCCGATCCACATCAGCAGCACATTGCCGCCGGATGGCGGTGATGTTCGTGGCACAGGGTCTTTGACGCCGAATGCGCGGGCAATCCGCTCATATCGTCCCAGCAATCGCCGTAGCGCATCAATGCGGGCTGGACAGACATGCCGCAGCCGCGCAAGCCCTGACTCAAATGCTTTGAGGCGATCCCAACGCTCAGCCCACGTTTGCCGATCGTCACCTTCGGCATACAGTCGTTCAAGCAATAGCATCAGTTCACGATCACGGAACGTCTCCGCCTGAAGCACGCGCTGGGCCAGCGCGCCATTGATCGCCGAGGTTAATTGCCGGACGGCGTGCGCGGGATCAATGGCGTATTGTGCCACAAACGGCGCGGTGTCAATTGACGGGGCAACGGCAATCAGCACCGACGAGCGAAAAATAGCGCCGTGCTCATAGTTCAACCCGACCGGCACAAGCTTGGCGTCAATGCCTCGGTCTCGCGCCATGAAGAAGAGCCGGGCTGCGCCCGTGCGCAGTGGCGCCATCATGGGTTGAGCCAATGACCGCCCTTCAGGAAAGATGACGACGCAACTGCCGTCGGCCAGCGCCTCAACGCAAGCAGCGAAAAATGCTGTGTAATCCACCTCCCCTTGCGCATCAAGCCGACGCACGACCGGTATCGAACCCAGATGACGAAGCAAGGCGCCGAACAGGGGAATCTGGAAGAGCGGGGCCTTCGCCACAAACCGAATCGGCGATGGCAGTGACAGAAAAAATAAGAGCATGGGATCAAGCAACGCGTTCGGATGATTCGGCGTAATGATCGCTGCTTTGAGGCCGGCCAGATGTTCTTCGCCTTCGATGATAATTTCGCGAAAGAAGGTGCTGACGATCCACCGAACGAGTCGTGTCAGCATTGTTGGTTACTCCAGCTCATAAGGCTCCTCGCCGATGTCAGCTTTGATTACAAGACCGTGGGAAGCGATGAGATAAACGCGGCGCGGCGCTCACATCAAACAGCATCCCAACACTCAACCAACTATCATGCCGGTATGGTGTGATCCATTGCGGCAACAGAGTGAGCTTACCGTGACCGTATAGCCATCAGCGACCACACGCTCACTGCGGCCCCATGTCGGCGAATCTTTTCCCTTGCTCAGCCAATCGCTGGAGCAATGGAGCCGGCTTCCATAGCTCGCCATGCACGCGATGAAATTCACACACGCGCTCGTAGACCGTCTTCAATCCAATCGTATCGGCATACCACATGGGGCCGCCACGCCAGGCCGGAAATCCGTAGCCGTAGACATAGATGATGTCAATATCCACAGGCCGCGCTGCAATGCCTTCCTCCAGAACGTTGGCGCCTTCGTTGACCAGCGCGTAAATCGTTCGCTCGACGATTTCATCTGAGCTGATTGCGCGCCGCTGGATACCAGCTTCGCGAGCCACTTGCTCAATGAGCTGATCCACGATCGGGTCGGGCCGCGCTTGCCGATTCTCATCGTAGCGATAATAGCCCGCGCCGGTCTTCTGGCCATAGCGTCCCATCTCGCACAACCGATCGGCAATCAATGGCTGACGGATACCTGCGGGTTCAAGGTGCTTGAACTCTTGACGAATCCGCCAACCGACATCCAATCCAGACAGGTCGCCAACAGCCAGCGGCCCCATCGCCATACCAAATTCGGTTAGCGCGCGATCCACCTGCTCAACGGTTGCGCCTTCTTCCAATAGGAATTCGGCTTCGCGCTTGTAACAGGCATACAACCGATTTCCTACAAAGCCTCGACAATTTCCGACAAGCACGCCGACTTTACCGAGCCGCTTAGCCAATGCCATGGAGGTAGCAATAACCGGTCGGCTGCTCTCTTTGCCGCGCACGATTTCCAACAACCGCATCACGTGCGCCGGACTGAAAAAATGATGCCCAATGACCATCTGCGGGCGTGATGTAGCTCGGGCAATCTCGTCAATATCGAGCGTAGACGTATTGGACGCCAGGATGGCATCCGGTTTGCACACCTGATCCAATTCGGAGAAGACTTGCTTCTTCAACGCCATGCCTTCAAACACAGCCTCAACGACAATATCGGCTGCCTCAAAGCCATCATAATCGAGCGTAGGGCGAATCAAGCTCATGCGCCGATCCATCTCGTCCTGCGTCATCTTGCCTTTACTCACGGACGAGGCATACTGCTTGCGAATGGTGGCAAGACTTCGCTCAAGCGCCTCGTGCGAGACCTCTTTCAAGACGACGGGGATGCCGGCGTTGGCATACGACATAGCGATACCGCTGCCCATCGTGCCGCCGCCAACGACGGCAGCGGTGCGAATCTCCATCACCGGCGTTTCTTTCGGCACATCGGCGATCTTGGCCACCTCGCGCTCGCCAAAAAAGATGTGAATCAACGCTTTCGACTGATCAGAATAAAGGCATTGGGTAAACAACTCAGCCTCTCTTTTCAGTCCGTCGGCGAACTTCAGTTGCGTGGCGGCTTCAACCGCGTCAATCGCTGCCTGGGGAGCCAATTGGCCGCGCCTGACCTTGTTGGCTTGCTCACGCGCAGCGGCAAAGATGCGAGCGTTTGTTTCCGCATCGCCCAATTTATCGTGACGCTCACGGGTCTTGGGCGGTGGCTGTGATTGTGCGATGCACTCTCGCGCAAAAGCCAGCGCCCCCTGAAGCAATTCACCATCAATTAACCGATCCACAATGCCACATTCAAATGCCTCCGAAGCGGATATTGGCTCGCCAAACGCGCACATCTGGACAGCCTTCTGGACGCCGGCCAATCGCGGCAGTCGCTGTGTCCCGCCCGCACCGGGAATCAATCCCAGTTTGACTTCCGGCTGGCCCACCTTGGCCGAGGGCACAGCCACGCGATAATGACAGGCCATTGCCACTTCCAAGCCACCGCCGAACGCCGTTCCATGAATGGCGGCAATGACCGGCTTGGGGCAATCTTCAATCGCTTCTAACAACCAGTGTAAATCCACCCGCGCTTTCTGGCCCGACGTAATCTTGCCAAATTCACGAATGTCGGCGCCGGCGATGAACGTCTGACCACCGCCGATCAAGATCACGGCTTTGACCGCATCATCGCTCCGCGCCTGCTCGATGCTCGCGCCAATCCCTTCGGGCACGCCCGGACTCAACGCATTCACCGGCGGATTATTGATGGTGATAATGCCAATGCCGTCTTCGACTCTGAAGTCTACCAATGCGCTCATCACAACATCCTCCTTTATGAATGTGGCACAGGCGTTCGCGCCTATGCTCCATCTTCATCGTTTCTGCCGCGTCGCCACCGGCGACATGAACAACTGCTTTGGTGATACTATGCTCAAAGTGAGCGCTAACGTACAACCGCCCGTCTGCTGCTGTCAAGAAACAACCATGAGGGAAGCAGTGTTTTTGACTTCACGTTGGCAATGTGATATTAAAATTGCCGCATTTCGATCATCTTGCCAATCTATCGGAGGTAGCGGTGGCAAACCGAGACGCGGGCCGAACTAAGCCACAGGCGAACCGTTCAGCGCCTGTAGCACTCACGGCCATTCTCTTCTTATGCTGCCTGCTGCCAGCAACATGTTCCGACGCCGTTTCGTCGCACACGGGCCGTCAAGATGAAGTCCGCGCTCTCTGGGTAACCCGCGCCACGCTCACTTCACCGGAGAAAATTAAGCAACTGATCAACCAAGCGACCGAGGCTGGATTCAACACGTTGATCGTTCAGGTTCGCGGTCGAGGTGACGCTTATTATCAATCGCGCTGGGAACCACGAGCAAAAGAACTCACCGGCCAGGAGCCAACATTTGATCCGTTGGCACTGGTGTTGAAAGAGGCCAAATCTGCCAATCTCAAGGTGCATGCCTGGATCAACACGGTGTTACTGGCCAATCTGGACGACCTGCCGCCGATGCCCACACATGTGTTGAACAAGCACCCTGAATGGCTGGCCGTGCATCGTTCTGTAGCTGCTCAGTTGTACACACTTGATCCTGCCGCGCCGCAGTACCGCCAACAATTGATTGAAGCGTGCAAACGCGACATGTCGGAGCTGGAGGGGCTGTATCTTTCACCGGCGCATCCGGCGGTCAAGGAGCATCTCTATTCGATTTTCATGGATGTGCTGGAGAAGTACGATGTTCATGGCCTGCACTTTGATTATGTCCGGTTGCCGAACCCTTCGTTCGATTATAGTCGGACGGCGCTCGACCGGTTTCGCCACGTGATCGAGAAACAGTTGAGCGAGCGTGAGCGACAGTTACTGGCGCGCGTGGCGGCCACCGACCCGTTGGTCTATGCAAATACCTATCCAGAGGAGTGGCAGCAATTTCATCGTGACCAGGTGACCGAACTGGTCGAGCGCATCTATCACGGCGTCAAGGCGCGCAAACCTCACGTCGAAGTGAGCGCCGCCGTTTTCGGCAACGATCAAGATGCTTTCACCCGTCGGTTTCAAGATTGGAAACGCTGGTTGCGCATGGGCATTTTAGACATCGTCTGTCCGATGGCCTATTCACCGGATACGGAGACGTTCCGTCAGCAGATCGCGATCGCGTATGCTCATGCCGCCGGTCGGCGCGTCTGGGCCGGCATTGGCGCCTACCGCATTCCGGTTGAAAGCACGCTGGAAAAAATTCGGACAGCGCGCGAAATTGGCGTCCAAGGGTTCGTGCTTTTTTCTTACGACAGCGCCATTCGGGTGAGCGAAACCAATCCGGGCGGCGATTACCTGCTTCGGATCAAACAAGCGGTTCTCGATGCGAAGGAGAAATGATGATCCAACTCACCATTCATCCGCGACAGCATCCACCGGACCACCGTGGCGAGCGTGAATGCGGCAGGCCGGTACGCAACGGGCTGTCGTCAGGGCTGAGAAGGGGCAGCCTGGGCAGCCGTTGAGCGCGCTGCCCAAAGTCTTCAGGTCTATGCTCAACAGGATTTCGATCTATGCGTTCGCCGTCTTCATCTGGCTGTTCATGGGCGCGGACAGCATCCAGGCGCAGACCGTCACTGGCACGTTGGAAGGAAGAGTTGTTGATGCCAGCGGCGCTGTGATTGCCGATGCCACGGTGACAGCCACGAATTTGGAAACAAGCTTTGAGCGAAAGTCGGTGACCACAGCCGACGGGCTTTATCGCATGACATTCTTGCCCATCGGTCGGTATAAAGTCACGGCTGAGAGTGAAGGATTCAAAGTCGTCACCAAGGAAGGCATTGACATCCGGCTGAATGAAACCACCGTTGTCGTCTTCACGCTGGAGCCGGCGGCCGTTCGTGAAGAGATCACGATCACGGCCAGCGACGTCGCGACTATCAACACAACGAGCGGCGAGATTAAAACCTCATTTGATGAACAGGTCGTAACCGACCGCCCGTTGCCCACGCGCAACTTCCTGAGCCTGGCCGAGATCGTGCCGGGCTTTCAAGCCAACTTGTTCTCAGGGCAAAACAATCCGACCTTGTCCAGCGGCAGCTCGATCAACTTTAACGGCACAGGCACGCGCGGCGCGACATTTCAAACCGACGGCGTCAATAATGATGACGCGTCGGAGAATCAAAACCGCCAGGGCGTCAATATCAGCACCGTTAAGAATTTCCAAATTCTCACCAACAATTTCAGCTCGGAATTCGGTCGCGGCTATGGCGCTGTCGTGCTCGTGCAAACCAAGTCGGGCACCAATGATGTTCACGGCGATGTCTACTGGTATCACCAAAACAGCAAACTCAACGCCAATACGTTTTTCAACAACGCCGCCGGCAGTCGCGTCAACCCTGTCACCGGCGTCTTTGGCCCGACCGCGCCTGTGCCGCCGAGTCGGCGTCACCAGTACGGGTTCACGGTCGGCGGGCCGGCCATCAAGGATCGGCTCTTCTGGTATGGCAGTTTTGATCAGACGCGCAGCGGCGGCTCACTTTCGATCACCCGCGACATCCTGCTGGCGAACGAGCGCACGCCCGATCCTTCAGTGACCGATCCGAGAAATCGGCAATGGATTCTCGATCAAATCAAGCGGTTCCCCAATGTCGCGCCGAATAACCCGGCCAGCCCGCGCGCGTTCACTACAACGGCGCTCTTCAGCTTCCCCGACGAGGACTACACCGGACGACTCGACGGACGCATCGGCAACAATCACAGCTTCGTGCTTCGCTATCAGTACAGCCGCCAAAAGCGCCAGACGGAAGATGTCATCATCGGCGAGCAAGCTCGCCAGAACAATAAGCAGCAAAATGTCGGTTTCACCTACACGCACGTCTTCACGCCGCTGACGGTTGGCGAATTCCGCGCCGCGCTGGGCCTGCGCTCCACCATCGTGAACATCGCGGCAGGCAACGATACGCCTATCATCCGATTTGCCGGAACGACGTTCCCCTCCATCATCGGGAATGCTGGCACATTCCCCATCCAACGCTACCAAACCGACTGGCAATTCGTTTACAACCTGACGACACTCCAAGCGCGGCGGCACAACCTGAAGTTTGGCACCGATATCCGACAAGGGCGATTGGATGATCTGGCTGACGCCTTTTCTCGTGGTTTTTGGACCTTCTCGACAACCGGCGGATTCAATCAATATCAAAATTTCCTGCGTGGCTTTGTCACCACCTATATCAAAGCCTACGGAAATTTCTTCCTCGAAAACCGGCTGCGTGAGGTCAATTACTACGTTCAGGATGACATCAAGCTGCGGCCCACGTTCACACTGAATCTCGGCTTCCGCCATGAAATCGTGGCAGCGCCGAAGGAGATCAAGGGCCGCATTGAGTACGGCTATGGCACCGATGCAGATAATGTTCAACCTCGCATCGGCTTTGCCTGGAGTCCATCGGCAGACGGCGGTTGGATTGGGAAACTGACCGGCGGGCCGGGCAATTTTGTTGTGCGCGGCGGCTACGGCATCTTTCATGGCCGACAATTTCAATCCATCTTTGCCAACGGCGGCGCCGGCATGCGTTACAACCCTCCGAATGCCGCGCAACTGACGTTCTCCAATTCGCTGAACGTGGCCGATCCATCCGGTGGATTTGTCTTCACGCCCGGTCCGGCCACAACCCGCGTGCAAATTACCATTGCAGACCCGAACCTGGAACTACCCTACACGCAACAATGGAATCTGACGCTGGAGCGACAGTTGCCCGCCAATCTGGCATTGAGCATCAGCTACAACGGCAACCGGGGCATCGGCCTCCCCTTTTATGATTGGGGCAACCGGCCTGATTTTCCTGCTTGCGCGCCGGATCATCCATTCGTGGCTGCTCAGTTCCGCAATGTCTGCTTCACCATGATTGATCCCAATCTCAACAACACGAATCCGGCGCCCGGCTTCATCTCACGCGTGCAAACGAGAGTCAACGAGCGACGGCCTGACCCACGTTACTCCAATGTTCTTCGCGTCTTCAACGCCGCTTGGACCTACTATCACGGCATGCAGGTGAAACTGGATAAGCGCCTCAGCAACAACCTATCGTTCAACCTGGCCTACACATGGAGCAAAGCAATTGACACCGGCTCTGAAGCAACCTCGACCGGCATAGATACCAATGCCGTGCAGAGCCGATTGCTTGGCCCGCGCAGCATGCGCGCTGTTAGCTCATTTGATACGCCGCATCGCTTGACGCTCAACTACAGTTACTATCTGCCGTCGCTGAGCAACTCCATGTGGATTGTTCGTCACACGTTGGGCGGATGGCAACTATCGGGCACGGCGACGTTCGCTTCAGGCAATCCGTTCACGGTGTTCATCGGCTATGATTACAATGCCGATGGCATCAGCGGCGACCGACCGATTCTGGTTAATCCGTCGGTTCTGGGCAGGAGCGTGGACAATCCACGACCCGATCCGGCTAATCCGAGTCAGCAGATTGCCCAATCACAACTGCCGGCCTCAGCCTTCTTCCCCAATGTCAATGTGCCAAACACCAACTGGCTGATTGCGCCTGGTCTGGGCAGTTTGGGGAGTCTAGGGCGGAATACATTTCGCTCGGATGGAATCGCGACGTGGGACCTTGGGCTCTACAAAAACTTCAAGATCACTGAAACAAACAAGCTGGCGTTTCGCGCCGAGTTTTACAATGTGTTAAACCATCCCATTTTCGCTGTTCCTGGTCAAACGGTGACGCTGGCTAGTTTCGGACGGATCACCAGCCAAAGGAATTTGCCACGATTCCTTCAGTTCGCGTTCAGATACGTGTTTTAAGCTTAACAGCACGATGGGCGGCTCGGCTGAATTCCGACCCTCTGACTTTCAGCAGGAGCCGCTACACATCTTGCACCAGCCTTTCCATCTGCGATATGAGGAACGGACAATCCGTTGCAAAGGCGATACGGGCGCTGAAATGGGTGGCCGAATCTGACTTCCTCCGGCCACTCATTTTCTCGAGTCGGGATCATCCAGAATGATTCTTCCTCAGCCAGTTTAAAGATGGTGCGCGCTGATGCGAGAACCTTTGCTGTGTAAAAATCCATGCGATCGATGCACTGAGTAAGTTTCGAGGGAATCGCCCATGTGCAACGGCACACCACGAAGCATGAAAATGGTTATTTTCGAAGGAGGAATCGGCCACAGATTGCACCGATTGTCACCGAGAGAACCATCGGTGTGAATCTGTGAAATCTGTGGCTATTTTCAAGGGGATCGTCCCTATGCAAAGCACGCTATGAACGATGAAAATACAATTCTTTCGTCAGGTTCATGTGTTTCGTGGGCGATTTTCAGAGGAGTTGTTCATGTCGTCTGGACGGCGCGAGAGAAACGATGAAAAACACAGGCGGGAACGCCTGTGCCACTTTTTCTGAGGAGTGAGATAACTTGAAAAAGAGTCTACGCAAATCACTGGCTGGTGCTTTGGTCATGAGCATGTTGAGTGTTGTCGCTCTGCCAGCGCATAGCGCAACGAGACTCAGCTCAGAGCCGACCGACGCGTCGCCGGCGAGCGTTGGGTTGTCGGCTGAGCGGTTGCAGCAGATTGACCATATCGTCAACGAGGCGATTGCCAAAGGCGAATGTCCGGGCGCTGTGGTTGTGGTCGGGCGACACGGTCGCGTCGTCTATCGAAAAAGTTTCGGTTATCGCGCTTTACAGCCGGCGCGAACGCCGATGACCATAGACACAGTTTTTGATCTGGCCTCGCTGACCAAAGTGGTGGCCACGGCCACATCGGTCCTCATCTTAGCCGAACGTGGGTTGATTCGCCTTGGCGACCGCGTGGCTCGCTACATTCCTGAGTTTGCTCGCAACGGAAAAGAGAGCGTCACAATCGAACAATTGCTAACGCATCGTGCCGGCTTTATAGCTGACAACGACATCGCCGATTATCAACGCGGCCCGGCTGAGGCGCTGGAACGCATCTATTCGCTCAGCCCAATCTATGAACCCGGTAGCAAATTCGTATACAGCGACGTCGGATACATTGTGCTTGGAGAACTGGTTCGTCGCGTCTCCGGCCAACGGCTTGACGTCTTCGCTCACCAATACATCTTTCACCCGCTGGGCATGCACGACACAACATTCACGCCTGACCCCATCCTGCGTGAACGAACGGCTCCGACCGAGCAGCGCGAAGGCCGCTGGATGAATGGCGAGGTTCACGACCCACGCGCGTTTTTATTGGGCGGCGTTGCCGGACACGCCGGATTGTTCTCCACAGCGGACGATCTTTCGATTTATTGCCAGATGATCCTCAATGGCGGCCATTACCGAGGCGTTCGCATCCTGAGTCCGCTCGGCGTCAAGCGCATGACCTCATCCGTCAACCTACCCGCGCACGAAGCGCGTGGACTGGGCTGGGACATCAATACCGCTTACTCGGCCAATCGGGGAGACTTCTTCCCTATCGGCTCATTCGGCCACACTGGCTTCACAGGCACATCATTGTGGATTGATCCACAGTCGAATTGCTACGTGATCTTCTTGAGCAATCGCGTGCATCCGGACGGGAAAGGCGACGTCAGTAGTCTGCGAGGTCGCGTTGCTTCAGTCGTCGCTGCATCCATCATGGATATGGACGCGGGAGCGCGACAGCTCCAAAGCCAAACGTCAACATCAACAGGCCGCGAGCAACACTCCTGGACGTTGACCGGCATTGACGTGCTCAAACGCGACGGGTTCAAACAACTGGCCGGGCGCCGCGTAGGATTGATCACTAATCACACGGGCAAAGATCGAGACGGCAACAGCACAATTGATCTGTTGTTTCAAGCGAAGTCGGTCAAGCTGGTCGCCTTGTTCAGCCCTGAGCATGGCATACGTGGTCAAGCTGATGAAGCAGTCGGTGACACGAAAGACCCGAAGACGGGATTGCCGATTTATAGCCTCTATGGCGAGCGAAAGCGCCCATCGCCTGATACGCTCAGAGGCATTGATACGCTCGTGTTCGACATTCAAGACATTGGCGCGCGGTTCTACACCTACATCACCACGATGGGCTATGCGATGGAGGAGGCGGCCAAAGCCGGCATTCGATTCGTTGTGTTAGATCGCCCGAATCCGATCAACGGCGTGGATGTGGAAGGACCGCTGGCCGATCCCGATCAACTTTCATTCACCGCTTATCATTCGTTGCCTATACGTCACGGCATGACCGTTGGCGAACTGGCCCGGCTGTTCAATGCTGAACGCAAGATCGGCGTTCAACTGGAGGTCATTCCGATGGAGGGCTGGCGACGAACAATGTGGTTTGACGAAACTGGTCTGCTGTGGATCAATCCGTCGCCCAACATGCGCAGTTTAACGGCGGCTACACTCTATCCCGGCATCGGATTGCTGGAGACAACCAACCTGTCAGTCGGGCGCGGCACGGATCGTCCGTTTGAACTGATCGGCGCGCCATGGCTGGATGGCCAACGATTGGCTGAACGATTGAATCGCGCCGGGTTGACCGGCGTGCGATTCATACCCGTTCGATTCACGCCAAACGGGAGCGTCTTCGCCAATCAAGAATGCGGTGGCGTCAACATCATTGTGACCGACCGACATGCTTTCGACTCAGTTCGATGCGGCATTGAAGTGGCGGTCGCCTTGCGGGAGCTTTTCCCGTCCCAGTGGCAGATCGAGCGATATGGACGACTACTGGCCAATCAGGCCACGTTGCGAGCTTTGCAACAGCGCGCATCTGCTGACGAGCTGATCGCTCAATGGCAGCGTGCATTAGACGATTTCAGGCGCCTCCGAGCGAAGTATTTGATCTATCCGTGAAACGGCTCGCCGGCCAGAAGTTGAGGCGTTGTCCATATCGTCGGTGACGACGCAGGTGAAACGATGAAAATGGAGCACAGGCGGGAATGCCTATGCCACATTCTCTGAGCAATCGCCCATGCGCCCCGCGCTCACCACGAACCATGAAAATGTTATTTCCAGAGAAGAATGCGTTTTGGAGCGCGGCGGCAAGCCCGCAGGGCGCGACGCCGATTTGGCCCGGTGCGGAGTGTCGGGTCATAAAGCGCCTTCGCCTCTTCTCTCTGGCGGCGCTCTCCAAGACAAAGTCAGGAATCGCCCATGCGCCCCGCGCTCACCACGAACGATGTACAATTCTTTCGTGAGGCTCGTGTTTTCCTGGGCTATTTTTCGAGGAGCACAGGCAGGAACGCCTGTGCCACAATCCCAGTGGAGAGGCTCGATGAATTATCTCGCTGGTTTGTTATGTCTGAGCATGACGTTGATCGTCGCCTGCTGTGCGGAGACTTCCATGATGGCTTCCCTGCGCCAAGCGCCTACCGGGCAATTCCGCGCCTTCTGGGTTGATGCGTTCAA
>JANWZE010000010.1 GCA_025054955.1 Blastocatellia bacterium
TGTGGCTACGCCGGACGTATACGCATCGCTTCGTCGCCGGTTGACAACCCAAACTGCTCTGGCTAAGATTGCCGATTGCTGTGCGGCTATTCTTCGCACCTATCAGCCTTGGCTCAGCAACGCAGGCGAATGTGACTGGAAGGAAGCAGGCGCCAATGACCTTGAGCCGGTTGTTGTCACCGCCTATCCGGAGGTGAGCCGAATGTTGCAGCGCATGCGAACAGTGGGGGCAACGTTGGTGCGGATGTCGGGCAGTGGGGCAGCGGCCTTTGCGGTCTTTGACAGTGAGAGGATGCTCAGCAGCGGAGAAGCTCAGTTGCGCCAAACGCCTTGGCGCGTCATTCGCGCGCGAGCCGTCGGACGCGATGAGTATTGGGCTTCCTGGATCATCACCGAATGAACCAGCCGGCATCGCGCTGCGCTGTTGACTGCTGTGCTCCTGCCACAGCCGTTCGAGCCGAGGGCACGTGCGCAGGATTTTGAGGGTGTGCATGCTGGGGAGTGGTGTAAGTGGCAACACATAAGACTTTGGATCTTAGTATCCAGGTTCGAGTCCTGGCTCCCCAGCCAACTCAGCTTGCTCTGGGCAGGCACCTAGCCGCCGCGTCTCGACGTAAGCCTCGACTGAGGTGGTACCATGACCGTGAAGCAATTGAAAATTTTTTCCGGTAACTCCAACCGGCCACTGGCGGAAAAGATCGCTCAATGTCTTGGTCTGTCGCTTGGTGAGCAACAGCTCGGCCGGTTTAGTGATGGGGAAATCTGCTATCAAATTTTGGAGAATGTGCGTGGCGCTGATGTGTTCGTCATCCAGTCCACGTCGCCGCCCGTCAACGAGAATTTAATGGAGCTGCTTGTCATGATTGATGCGTTCAAGCGCGCTTCAGCGCGACGCATCACGGCGGTGATCCCATACTATGGTTATGCGCGGCAAGATCGAAAGGATAAACCACGTGTGCCGATTACCGCCAAATTGGTCACTGACCTGCTGCAAACAGCCGGCACACATCGGGTGTTAACCATGGACTTACATGCCGGCCAAATTCAAGGATTTTTCAATATTCCTGTGGATCACCTCTTTGCCGCGCCCGTTTTGGTCCAGCATTTTCGCGATCAGGACCTGACCAACACAATTGTGGTTGCGCCCGACCCGGGCGGCGTCGAGCGCGCACGGGCCTATGCCAAACGATTGAATCTGGATTTGGCCATCATTGACAAGCGACGGGAGAAAGCCAACGAGGCCATGGTCATGAATGTGGTCGGCGATGTCAATGGGCGGCATGCGCTCATTGTGGATGATATGATTGATACGGCGGGCACGCTGACCAAAGTGGCCGAAGCGTTGGTGGCCAAAGGCGCCCGAAGCGTTCGGGCTTGTTGCACGCACGGTTTGTTGTCAGGCCCGGCGTTGCAGCGCATTGCCGATTCGCCGATTCAAGAAGTGGTCGTGACCGACACGGTGGCTACAGAAGCCTGGGCCGGCCACGGCAAAATCAAATATCTGTCGGTGGCTCCTTTGTTGAGCGAGGCCATTCGATCTATTCATGAGGAAACATCGGTGAGCCGATTATTCATTTAAGTTGTAACCAAAGGGCAGCGAGGCGCCGTCGGGATACGCTCTCGCGCCTGGGAGGAGACGGATGATCTCTGATATTACGCTTGACGCAGAAGTGCGAGAACGATTAGGCAAGGGCGGTGCTCGTCAATTGAGGCAACGCGGAAAAATTCCTGTGACACTGTATGGTGGTGGTGACCAAGAGCCGTTGTCGTTGGCCGTCAGTGAACGGGCGTTGCGTAGCATCTTTCGTAGCTCGTCTGGTCGCAATACCATTTTTAATCTGAAGACCAACGACCACGTCACCCCTGTCATTATCAAAGATTGGCAAGTGGACCCACTGAAAGGCTCGTTGCTGCACGCCGACCTCCTGCGGATTGATATGAATAAGCCGACGCGTGTGCGGGTTCCCATCGTGCTTGATGGCGAAGCCATCGGTGTGAAGATTCACGGCGGCTTGCTCGATTTCATGACTCATGAGGTTGAAGTGGAGTGCTTGCCCGGTGATATTCCTGATCGGATTCATGTCAACGTATCGCACCTGGACGTGGGTGACCACATATTTGTCAGGGACCTGGCGGTTGGTGATCGGGTGCGCATTCTTGAAGAGATGGATCGCGTGATCGTGGGCATACTGGCCTCACGGCGCGAGGAAGCGGCAGCCGTCACAACCCCGGTCGCTCCAGCCGAACCCGAAGTGATTAAGAAAGGCAAGACGGCTGAGGAAGAAAGCGCTAATCCATGAGGAGACGAGCCGGCAGGCAACGGACACAAGACGGAGCGTCGTGATGAGCCCGAGCCAAGACGTTGGCAGTCTGACGTCGCCGGCGATGTGGTTGGTTGTCGGGCTTGGCAATCCGGGCACACAATACCGACGTACCCGTCACAATCTTGGATTTATGGTCATTGATCGGTTAGCTGAACAGTTGCGTATTGAGCTGAACCAGTTGGTCTGCCATGCATGGGTCGGGCTGACGCAGAGTGACGAATCTCAGGTCGTGTTGGCCAAGCCACGAACGTATATGAATCGAAGTGGTGTATCGGCCCAATGCTTGCTCCGGCGCTACCAGTTACCCGCAAGCCAGATGTTGGTTATTGTGGATGATCTGGCGTTGCCGCTAGGCAAGCTCCGACTGCGCAGACGCGGCAGCGCAGGGGGACATAACGGGTTGAAGTCCATCATTGAATCACTGGGCTCGCAAGAATTTCCCCGCCTGCGTCTAGGCATCCTCCCAGAGCAAGCCAAGATTGAGGATTATGCTGATTTCGTGTTATCTGATTTTACCGCTGACGAACAGACGGCGGTCGAATCCATGATCGAACGGTCGGTGACCACGGTGTTAACGGTGGTGCGCGAAGGACTGGACAAGGCGATAGCGAGATGTCACTGAATGAACCAGACAGACTCGTTCGATCACGACTCCTTGCTCGGTGCAATCCCGGGCTATTATCCGAAAGGAGGAACAACATACCTTGAGAACCTACGAACTACTCTACATCATCTCCCCAACTGTTAGTGACCAGGACGTGGAAAAAGTGGTGGAGCAAGTTACAGGACACGTAACGAGCTTGGGCGCGCGGCTGGTCAAAGTCGAGAATCTAGGACGTCGGCCATTGGCTTACGAGATTCAACATCATCGCGAAGGTACCTATGTGGTGACTGAGTTTGAAAGTCAGGGCCAAGAAATCCCTGAGCTGGAACGCCGCTTACGTGTGATGGACACAGTGCTGCGGTATTTGACTGTGTGCCTCGATGCGAGCCGCCGTCGTGTGGCGCGCATGAAGCGCAAACGGAGCAACCGGAAGGCGGCTCGGACACAAGCAGCGGCACTCAGCAAAACAGCATTGACGGAAGAGGTTTTTGAAGATATTGCCTCAACCACTGAATCGGAAGAGGAGGAGTCATGAGCAACAAGAAAACAACAGCTAAAGCGACTACTCGCCCGACAATGAACGGACAAGCCGGCGCCGAGCGGACTACCGTGATGGCTGCGCAACGCGTCCGCCGCCGCCGAGAGTGCCGTTTCTGCCGTGACCAGATTGACTTTATTGATTACAAGGATACGAATTTGCTCATGCCCTTTATACCCGAACGAAACAAAATCATACCGCGTCGGTTGTCCGGCGTATGCCAACCACACCAACGCATGCTGGCCCGGGCTATCAAACGCGCCCGCAACATGGCGCTTCTGCCGATTTCCAGCTAACGAGGAGGCACACGTATGGCATCAGTGCAAGTATTATTGAGGGAAGATGTTGAGCATCTGGGACGACGTGGCGAGATTGTGCGGGTCAAAGCCGGTTACGCGCGCAATTTTTTGTTACCTCGCGGGCTGGCGATGATCGCTACGCCGGGCAATATGAAGGCGATTGAGCAAGAACGGGCACTGTTAGCTCGACGGGAGGCGAAAGAACGAATTGCCGCTCAATCGCTCGCCGAGAAGCTGGCCGGCATTTCATTGGAGTTTGAACGTAAAGCCAGCGAGCAAGGCGTGTTCTACGGCTCCGTCACCGCGCACGATGTTGCGCAGGCGCTCGCTGAACGCGGATTTGAAGTGGAGCGGCGCCACATTCGTCTGGACGCGCTGATCAAGCAGCCGGGGCATTATACCGTCTCTGTCAAACTCTACCGCGATGTTCATGTTCAACTCCCATTAACGGTCAAAGCTGAAGGCGCTGTGGATGAATCCGAGCCTGCCGCGATGGACTCGGCTACTACGGAGGAAGCTCCGCCAGCAGAAACCGCCACGGACACATAACCAGTCACGCGAAACTCGAACTGGCCTCATAAAGAGAAGACATGAGCTGGCGTATCGGGCACGCCTTTATGCGCGTTCCAAAAGACCGACGCTATTATGAGACCGCTCCTAATCAATCTGGCTCATGTTCTGTATTGACACGGGAGTCAATGCGACTTGCCCGTGTCAATATACTTTGAGGGATGAGTCTATAGCAGCGTTAGCCGCGCACGCGCTGCACGCCATTGGGCAGCTTTTGTGTAAAGAGCTCGTCCGGCAGTGAAACGTTCAGTTGAATGTTGGAGAGTTGAACCAGCGTGACATCGTGATTAGCTTCAACGAGCCGCTGTTGTGTAGGCACACACAGGGTTGTGTCAACCCACAAATCAATCTGGCGATAGAGTCCTTTGCGGGGCGTATGTGGAACAAGCCGCAGATGCGTAGCACGGCGGCCATGAACGAGCTCATCACCGATCGTGGTGATCTGATAATCTTTGGTTACCTGCGAGGGCTCGTTGAGAAACAGTGACAGAAGGCCTGCGCCGGTTTGGTTGGCGCTGATCGCTTTCTGCACATGGCCTTCAATGACCTGCTTGATGCTCGGCTGGAAGAACATAAACTGGTTGTCCTTGACCGTAATGATACGAGGGGTTGGCTTGTTGATTTCCAATCGCACCAGAATGTCTCGCTGGTTCTTGCGTTTGATATACAATGCCCCATGTTCGACCGGGTCAGACAACCCCAATTGACCATAGGTTTTCTGTTGATTCATCGCCGCACGCATCGTCTTCATCCCTTGAAAGGCGCGTGCCATTTTTTCCATGATTGGAGCAATGACGACTTGCGTGCCTGAGGCTGACGGTCCGGGCCAAGCAACGAGCACCACCACAACGGCGGCGGAGATAAGAAGCTCTTTCTTTAGTCTCACGCGCATCTCCCTTTATGCTTCTTTAGTAAGCCCATAATCATGCGGAAAACGCATACCTTTGTCAAGAGCGTTCTAAACGGCTCGCTCCATTGTTTGCGGATGGAGAAGAGGTTTCCTGTCTGCGGTGTAATCAGTCTCAACTTCAAAAACCTTTTGGGGCTCATCTTGACAACATATATATGAGTCGGTACACTAACGCCTTTTTGATTAACATGATCTTCCCTGATTAGGGATACGCAAAACGTGCAATGGGCACTACCCTGATACAGGTGGTGCTCTGATCCGAGTTATTGTGGCGCTCGTGATGATAAGCAGGTGTGAGCCGCGTGGTAAGCGCCACAGAGAACGGAGGCGAGAGGGACGCCAGGTCGCACGTCGAAGTAGCTGAAGACGCTTCGCAATCTCCCTCACACAATATTGAGATGAATGGTCTTCGGATGTGGCGTCCACATCCATGAGGGACGCACAGCGAAGGATTGTTGACGAGATGAGCGCCGACCGGAGCAATGGCCGCTCGCGGACCTCTGGGGCCGTCGGCAAATGATGAGCGCGGCACGGCGCATGAGGGATGCATGGTCATCAGGAACTAGTTATGCCAACGATTCATCAACTGATTCGCAAAGGACGCCAGAAGGTCAGCATTAAGACGAAGAGTCCTGCCCTGCAGGCCTGTCCTCAACGCCGTGGCGTCTGTGTGCAGGTCAAGACGATGACGCCGAAGAAGCCGAATTCGGCACTTCGGAAGATTGCCCGTGTGCGCTTGACCAACGGTATCGAGGTCACGGCCTACATTCCAGGGATTGGTCACAATTTGCAAGAACACTCCATCGTGTTGATTCGCGGCGGTCGCGTCAAGGATTTACCGGGCGTGCGGTATCACATCATTCGCGGCACGTTGGACGCCTCAGGGGTGGGTGACCGTAAGCAGGGCCGCTCCAAATATGGAGCAAAGCGGCCGCGCGGTGGTCCTGCCGGTAAGTAGACCCCGCGTCGAAATTATGATCCTGGCTAAAGGATGTGCTTATGCCGAGAAAACGAGTCATTGAAAAACGACCTATCGCGCCGGATGTGATTTACAACAGCCCGCTGGTCACCAAGTTTATCAATTGCATGATGTGGGATGGGAAGAAGAGCGTGGCTGAACGGATTTTTTACGAGGCGATGGAGCGAATCAAGAAGCGGACGAAAGAAGACCCGTTGAAAGTCTTCAAGCAAGCTGTGGAAAATACTAAACCCAAGCTCGAAGTGCGATCTCGGCGTGTCGGTGGGGCGACCTATCAGGTGCCGGTTGATGTCAATCCCTATCGGCAGACTTCATTGGCGATTCGTTGGTTGATCACCTTTGCGCGCTCGCGTGGAGAGAAGATGATGGCTGAAAAGCTGGCCGCCGAGCTGCTGGACGCCAGTCAGGGACGCGGCAACGCCATCAAGAAGCGCGATGATGTGCATCGCATGGCGGAAGCTAATCGCGCCTTCAGCCATTATCGTTGGTAATACGGTTTGCACGTTATGAGAGACACGCCGCTGGATAAAATTCGGAACATCGGCATTGCCGCTCACATTGACGCCGGTAAGACGACCTCGACTGAGCGGATTCTTTACTACACGGGGCGGACCTACCGGTTGGGCAGTGTGGATGAAGGCACGGCGACGATGGACTGGATGGTGCAGGAGCAGGAGCGAGGCATTACCATTACATCAGCGGCAACCACCTGTTTCTGGCGGCTTGGCGGATTGAGTGACGGTGATCAATACCGCATCAATATCATTGACACGCCGGGGCACGTTGACTTTACGATCGAAGTCGAGCGCAGCTTGCGGGTGTTGGATGGAGTGATTGCGATCTTCGATGCGGTGGGCGGCGTTGAGCCGCAATCGGAGACGGTGTGGCGCCAGGCGGACAAGTATCGCGTCCCGCGCATCGCTTTCGTCAACAAGATGGATCGCGTCGGCGCTGACTTCTTGCGAGTGATCGAGCAGATTCGCAAGCGACTGGGAGCCAATCCCGTTGCTGTCCAGCTTCCGATTGTCGAGCAGGATGAATTTTTGGGGGTGATTGATCTGATCCGGATGCAATCCATTATCTGGTTAGAGGAGACATTAGGCGCCAAATTCGAGATCGGCCCCGTTCCACCTGCGATGCAAGAGGCCGCTGCGACAGCGAGAGAGCAGTTGGTCAGCGCGGCTGCTGAGTTTGATGACGCGCTGGCCGATACCTATCTGTCGGGCGGGCAGGTTGACGAGGCGTCGTTACGAAAGGCGCTGCGCGAAGCGTGTCTGCGGCTGAAGCTGGTTCCAGTTTTGTGTGGCGCTTCCTTCCGCAATAAAGGGATTCAGCCGTTGCTGGATGCGGTCATTTATTATTTGCCTTCGCCCCTTGATATTCCTTCCGTCACTGGCATTGATCCCCGAACGAATGAGGTGGTCTCCCGAAAAACTGGCGATGATGAACCGTTCTCGGCGCTCGTGTTCAAGATCATGTCTGACCGGCACCTGGGGCAGTTGGCCTTTACACGCATCTATTCAGGTCGAATTGAAGCGGGCGGACAAACCTACAACGCCACACGCGACAAGAAGGAGCGTATTGGGCGCCTCATGAAGATGCATGCGAATAAGCGAGAAGATATTGAGGAAGCGTATGCCGGAGAAATTGTCGCGATTGCTGGTCTGAAGCATAGTACGACCGGCGATACGCTCTGCGACGCGCAGGCGCCGATTGTGTTGGAGGCGATTGAATTTCCTAATCCGGTGATTGCCGTGCGTATTGAGCCGCGCACGCGTCAGGATCAAGACCGGCTCGCCGTGGCGCTGGAGACGTTGGCTAAAGAAGACCCGTCGTTCAAGGTGACGTCGGATCAGGAAACGGGGCAGATGCTCATTGCTGGTATGGGCGAATTGCATTTAGAAATCATCGTGGATCGTCTCCAGCGCGAATTCAATGTGGCGGCTAATGTAGGCCGTCCGCAGGTTGCTTACCGTGAAACTATCAAGCGAGCGGCCAAGGGCGAGGGCAAGTTTATTCGTCAAACGGGCGGCCGCGGCCAGTACGGGCATGTGATGATTGAAATTGAACCGTTGCCGCCGGGTTCAGGATTTGAATTCGTTGACGATATCTTCGGCGGCGCCATTCCTAAAGAATATATCAAGCCCGTTGCCGAAGGGATTCAAGAGGCGATGGAGCGTGGTGTATTGGCTGGTTATGAAATGGTTGACATTCGGGCGCGGCTTTATGATGGCAGCTATCACGAGGTGGATTCGAGTGAGTTAGCCTTCAAGATAGCCGGCTCGATGGCCTTCCAAGATGCTGTGAGGAACGCTGAACCGGTGCTCTTGGAGCCGATCATGAAGGTGGAGATTGTCACGCCAGAGGAATACCTGGGAGCCATCACGGGCGACATTACGGCGCGACGTGGTCGGATTGAGCATGTGGAGGCGATGCCTGGCACGCAGATCGTGACGGCGATGGTGCCGTTGTCGGAGATGTTTGGTTACGCGACCGATCTGCGCTCACTCACACAAGGTCGAGCGACGTATACGATGCACTTCTGGCGTTACGAAGAAGCGCCAAAATCTGTGTCCGAGGCCATTGTAGCCAAGGTCACGGGGCTGGTGAGAACCTGAATACTACAATTTTCTTAAGGAGAACGACTATGGCCAAAGAGAAGTTTGAGCGAGACAAGCCGCATGTGAACGTAGGGACGATTGGGCATATAGATCATGGGAAGACGACGTTGACGGCGGCGATCACGAAGGTATTAGGGAAGAAGAATCCGAAGGTGGTGTTTCGGAG
>JANWZE010000011.1 GCA_025054955.1 Blastocatellia bacterium
GGTTCGTGGTTCTGGCTTGACAGCCGTTTCTATCTCCCCCTAGATTCTTCGTCTCGTGAGGAGGGACCTTTGGAAGATCATCTGAGAAAACATTACCTGAGGTTTTTAAGCAATTGCTGCTCCATGATGGCATAGTCATGGATAACGAAAACGGCTGCGAGGCGGCAGTGGCGGATCAACCCGATGACGATAGATTTTCTGATCAGGCACGTCGAGTTGTTTCGTCGAATCTGTTTCCATGCAGTTCTCTTTTCAAATAGACCGTCATCTGTGATTAGCGAGGGAATCGCCCCTATGCTATGGCACGCCACGAACAATGAGAATGGCGGCACAGGCTTCGCGCCTGCGCCCCATTCTGAAGGGAGGCAAGGGTATGAAAAAGCATAATCTGAAAGCATCGTTTCATGTTTTGATCGTCGCGCTGTTGCTCGTTGGATGGTTGAGCGCATCAATGCCACCGGCCTATGCTGCGCGAATGATTGATGCCTCGGCGCAAGTAAGTGGGCTGCCGGAAGGCGTCCAGTTCGTCACCTCGGTTGAAGGCATCAGTGAATACCGCTGGCCGAATGGGCTACGCGTGTTGCTCTTTCCCGATAAGTCGAAAGACACGATCACCGTCAACATCACTTATCTTGTCGGCTCCAAACACGAAAACTATGGTGAAACTGGCATGGCTCATTTGTTGGAGCATTTGTTGTTCAAAGGCACGCCGCGGCACCCCAACATTCCGCAGGAGTTGACCGAGCGTGGCGCCCGTCCTAACGGAACAACATGGTTAGATCGCACCAACTATTTTGAAACGTTCGCTGCCACCGATGAAAATCTTGAATGGGCGCTTGATTTGGAAGCTGATCGGATGGTCAATTCATTCATCGCCAAGAAGGACCTGGAGAGCGAATTCAGCGTCGTGCGCAATGAACTTGAAGCTGGTGAAAACAACCCGCAAGGCGTGTTGATAGAACGGATGATCTCGACGGCCTATCTTTGGCACAATTACGGCAAGTCAACCATCGGCGCGCGGTCCGATATTGAGAATGTGCCGATTGAACGGCTACAAGCGTTTTACAAGACCTACTATCAACCAGACAACGCCATCCTCCTGGTTGCTGGCAAAATTGATCCGGCCAAGACGCTGCATTTGATCAATAAATACTTTGGGCCGATCCCCAAGCCGACGCGAACACTGCCAAAGTTCTACACAACTGAACCAACGCAGGACGGTGAGCGGTCGGTTACAGTGCGGCGCGTGGGTGATGTTCAACTTGTAGGATTATGCTATCACGTGCCCGCCGGCGCGCACCCCGATTTCGCTGCCATTGACATCTTAACGCAAGTGCTAGCGGACACTCCGTCGGGGCGGTTGCACAAGGCTTTGGTGGAAACGAAAAAGGCGAGCCGCGTCTATGGCTTCAGTTTCCAGTTGAACGAACCGGGCGTGATGATCCTCGGAGCAGAGGTGCGTCAGGAAGCTTCGCTCGATGCGGCGCGGGATACAATGTTGCAAGTCGTCGAAGGCCTTGCCAAGAATCCCGTGACCAAGGAAGAGGTTGAACGGGCTCGCAATCAACTGTTGAAGCAAATCGAACTCAATTTGAATGCGTCTGATCGCATCGGGCTTGAGCTGAGCGAATGGATGGCCATTGGCGATTGGCGATTGTTCTTCTTGCATCGCGATCGGTTACGCACTGTGACAGTGGATGACGTGCAGCGTGTAGCAACAACGTACTTGAAACCCAGCAATCGCACACTGGGGCTGTTTATTCCGACGGATAAACCGGACCGCGCCGAAATTCCACCCACGCCGGATATAGCGGCCATGCTGAAAGACTACAAAGGTGATGTGGCCAAGGCGGAAGGGGAAGAATTTGATCCAACGCCGGAAAACATTGAAGCGCGCGTCCAACGCGTGACCGTCGGTGGTTTGAAGCTTGCCCTGTTGCCCAAGCAAACACGCGGCAACGCGGTGCGGGCCTCACTGACGCTGCGCCTGGGCGATGAACAAAGTCTGAAGAATCGGCAGATGGTCAGTTCGATGACAGGCCAGATGTTGATGCGCGGCACGAAGAAACGCACACGTCAACAGATTCAGGATGAGCTTGACCGACTCAAGGCCCGCGCATTCGTCGGCGGTGGAGCTGGTTCCGTCTTCGCCTCGATTGAGACAACACGCGAAAATCTCTCAAGCGTCATGCGATTGGTGGCTGAGGTGCTGCGCGAGCCATCCTTCCCGGAGAAGGAATTTGAACAGCTCAAAGAAGAGCAATTGGCCCAGATTGAACAGCAGCGAACCGAGCCGCAGGCTATCGCTTTCAATGCGATCTTTCGTCATCTGAACCCTTATCCCAAGGGAGATGTGCGGTACGTTGCTACGCCGGAGGAGCAGATCGAAGAAGTCAAAAACGTCACGCTCGACGATGTGAGAAAGTTCTATGAAGAATTTTACGGCGCGTCACAGGGCGAATTGACCGTCATCGGCGATTTCGACGAGCAGGAATTCAAAAACCTCGTGGCTGAATTGTTCAGCAACTGGAAGAATCGTCGCCCGTACCGGCGCATCCCAAGTGCCTATCATGAGGTCGCTGCGATCAACAAATCGTTTGAGACGCCGGACAAAGCCAATGCTGTACTGACAGCCGGGTTGAACCTGCCGCTGCGCGATGACGATCCTGATTACCCCGCGTTGGTCTTAGGCAATTACATGCTGGGTGGTGGATTCCTTAATTCGCGGCTGGCCGTGCGAATTCGCCAAAAAGAAGGCATCAGCTATGGCGTTGGCTCGCAACTGCAAGCCAGCTCGCTGGACAAGGCCGGCACGTTCTTCAGCTTCGCCATCTACGCGCCGGAGAACGTGACGCGCTTAGAAGCAGCCTTGAAAGAAGAGATCGAGCGGATGCTGAAAGACGGATTCACTGCCGAAGAAGTCGCAGCAGCCAAATCCGGCTGGCTCCAGTCACGTCAAGTCAGCCGCGCTCAAGACCGTGAATTGGCCAGCCGTTTGAATTCGTATCTGTTTTTGAATCGCACGCTGGCCTGGGACCGCGAGTTGGAGAAACGGGTCGAAGCCCTCACGCCTGAGCAGATTGTCGCGGCCATGCGCCGGTACATTGATCCGGCGAAGATTTCGATCATCAAGGCTGGCGATTTTGCTAAAGCAGCGAAGGCCGCCGGGGCAGCGAAACCTTAAGTTGTCGCTTCCGCTGGCCAAGGAAAAGGTTGAGGCGATCAGTTTCGGTGATCGCCTCGACCTAACACTAAATGCGGAGGGAAAAACCACCTTCATGGAGCTGAAAAGCTTAGTGGGACTTGGCCTGACCGAGCAGGAATGTATGATCTGCACTCGGCATTTGTATAAGTTTGGGGAACATTAGATACAGAAAACCTGAGGAGATTTGTCATGTATAGATCATTTGAAGTGCGTGGATTTCGGTGCCTTCGGAAGTTGACCCTTGACAGCCTGGAGCGTGTTAACCTGATTGCGGGAGTCAACAACGTAGGCAAAACGGCTCTGTTGGAGGCACTCTTCCTCCATTGTGGTGCCTACAACCCAGCTTTGACTTTAAGCATCAACGCTTTTCGCGGCATAGACTCTATAAAGGTCGAACTTGGGAAACGGGCAGAAACCCCTTGGGATTCACTCTTCAGCGACTTCAATGTCTCTCAGAATGTGGAACTGGAAGGGGAGAATGACGTCGCTGAACATCGGCTTCTTCAGCTCAGGGTCATCCGTCAGCCAGAAGAACTGGCGAGACTTCGTTGGTTTATCCAACGTGATTTAGGGAGCTCTGAGAACCTCCCTCTGACATCAAAGAGTGCTATCCTATCGTCAACAGTTGTAGAGACCGTACTTGAACTCGTGTATCGGCAGGAGGGAAGGGAGGATAAGTATTACATGATTCTTGATCCCACGGGCTTGCGCACAGAGCCGATTCCACCGCCGCCGCCCTTTCCGGCCTTCTTCCTCGCGGCGCGCATGCCTGTTTCTTGGCAAGAGGACGCCGAACTCATCGGGAAACTCGACATAGCTGGGCAACAGGACGTGCTCGTAGAAGCGTTACGTGTCATAGAGCCAAAGTTGCGTCGCCTCTCTCTTGTGGTAACGGGTGGTGTTCCTATGATACACGGAGACGTGGGAGTAGGACGTCTCCTCCCTTTACCCGTCATGGGAGAGGGTATGGTGCGTATTGCCAGTCTCGTATTGAGAATCGCCAACGCCTCTGGGGGCGTTGTGTTGGTAGATGAAATCGAGAATGGGCTTCATCATTCCATTTTACCCAGTGTGTGGCAGGTGATTGGGAAGTACGCGCGTCGGTTTAACACGCAGGTTTTCGCTACCACACACAGTCTGGAATGTATCACAGCGGCTCATGAGGCATTCACGCAGAGTGAGCTGTACGATTTTCGCCTGCATCGCTTGGAGCGAAAGAATGAGGTCATCCGTGCAGTTACTTACGATAAAGAGGTGCTAGCAGCGGCCCTGGAGACAGGTTTGGAGGTGCGATGATGACCATCCAAATCACCGAATCGCGGTTGCTGGTGGTGGAGGGCAAGGACGAAGAGTTGTTCTTTGAAGCACTCATTGAACATATGGGACTGCGGAACATTCAGGTCCTGCCCGTTGGGGGCAAGGCGAAGCTCCGCCCGAGTCTGAAAGCACTTGCGTTGTCCCCAGGCTTTAGTCAGGTGGTCTCTTTGGGAATCGTTAGGGACGCTGACGAGAACGCGACCGCTGGTTTCCAAAGTGTCTGTGACGCATTAAAAGATGCGGGTCTGCGTTTCCCTGACAGGTGTTTGTCGCCCGCTGGTAGTGACCCTGCAGTCACCGTCATGATTTTACCTGGGCAAAATAAGGCGGGGACGTTGGAGGACCTTTGCCTGGAATCGGTGGCTCAAGACCCCGCAATGGGATGTGTGGAGGAATACTTTCAATGTCTGGAAAAGCAAGGTCTTCATACGCCACAGAATCTTTCAAAGGCGCGGGTTCAGGTCTTCCTGGCTTCAAAACAGGAAGCAGGAAAGCGTTTAGGTGAGGCGGCCCAGGCGGGGTACTTGCCATGGGATAATAGAGCTTTTGAGCAAGTGAAGGAGTTCCTACGGCAACTTGGCTTCTAAACGGGAGTGTTGTGCTTCTACCAAACGCGCACAGAAAATCGGAGGCTGCTGTTGACGCTATGCTCCTGCATTCCATGTCGCTGCATCAAACGTCCCCTTTCTCCGGACTATTGGTATCAGTTCTCAATCAATGATGTTCCAACCTCCTCGCTTGCTCCGGATGCATTTTGGTTTTTGATGTGTAGGGCTTCTGTCAGCACAGCGCTAAGTAACGTGACAAAAGTTCGTGGCGTTTTTGAAAGCGGTGACACGTCACCGCACTCCAAAAGTTCCCGTCCCCAAAATGTCCCAGAAATTTTGTCCACCTACTTAGCAACCGCAAGTCCGATACCCTCAGAACGTGCCATCGCGCCCAACGCAAACCAACGGCTATCTCTTCCTCCATAAGATGACATGACCGACTTCGGAGCATCCGATGCCCTCGGCAGGGGATTTATTTTTTCGGTCGCTTGAACAGATACGCGCCGGGTTCAATACGATGACCTTTCGCATCGCTCACAGCAAATTCCACATCAGACCAAATCCCAGCACACCCGTATTCGCCTTTTTTGTTTAATGCGTAGAATTTCACCTGAAAGTCAGGTCGGCCTTTGTATTTATTCACAATGCGCTTAAGCGCGTCCAGGCAAGCGTCAACCGGCGACATGCCGTGCCGCATGTTTTCGACAATCGTATGCGCGCCGCAAATCTTGATGACCTCCTCGCCGCGTCCGGTGGAGCCGGCAGCGCCGATGTCATTGTCTACGTAAAGCCCGGCCCCGATCAACGGCGAGTCGCCGACACGGCCAGGAATTTTGAACGCCAGACCACTCGTCGTGGTAACGCCGGAGATTTCGCCTTTTTCATTCAACGCAAGACAATTGATCGTGCCGGTCGGACGATGCTCTAAAATCCGCCGCAGGTATCGTGTCTCCCATGATTGCTCTTCAGGCACCAGTTTGACGTCGCTCGGACCCCAATCGTCGTCTTTACTGCGTTCTTCGCGCCAGCGCAGCCATATTCTGCGGGAGCGTTCCGTCAATAAATTTTGTTTAGGAAACCCGTAAGAGAGCGCAAATCGCAAAGCGCCTTCGCCGACAAGCAGGACGTGATCGGTTCGTTCTAGCACCAATTTTGCGACGCTTGACGGGTTTTTCACGTATCGGAGTCCAGCCACGGCTCCGGCCTTGCCTGTCGGGCCATGCATGACAGACGCATCGAGTTCGACTTCACCTTCTTCATTGGGCAGGCCACCGTAACCGACAGAATCGTCGTTGGGATCGTCTTCGACAAGATTCACGCCGGCCACAACAGCTTCCAGTGTGTCGCGTCCTTGTCGAAGCAGTTCCAACGCTCTGGCAGTGGCGCGAAGTCCGCCGTAGTACGGTTCAGCGCCTTCGACTTCGATTCGATTGGAACTGGCAATGACCAGCGGCGGCGTGGCTCGAGCGGTTTCAGCGGCGGACGAACCAATCGTTGTCGCGTGTGGTATCGCCACACCTGTCAGGGCGCTTGCCTTGAGAAACTCTCGTCTTGACACAATCATGGCTTGACTCTCCTGAGCGTGTGATGTGAGCCGGTACTTTATCGTCTCTTCTGGCAACTTTCAATAGCCAGCTAGATTTGCATTTGGTTAAGGAAATGAATAAGATTGACCGCTCGCTGAAGAGGGGGAATCGGGCACCCCTTGGGGACCGGTGAGACGAGATGAATGAAGTCAAGACCGACCCGCTCATCGGGCGGGTGATAGCAGGGCGCTACGAGATCGAACAAAAGATCGGCGAAGGTGGCATGGGGTCGGTCTATCGCGCTCGCCACATCATCACAGGCAAGATTGTGGCCATCAAGGTGTTGTTGGAAGACCTGGCTGCTTATGACAGCTTTGTGCAACGATTCCTGCATGAGGCCAAAGCGGCTGCTTACCTGAATCATCCACATGCGATCAACATCATAGACTGCGGGCGTGACGGCGATGTGGTCTATCTGCTCATGGAATACGTCGAAGGGCGAACGCTCAAGGCTGTGATGCGAGCCGAAGGGCCATTTTCACTGGAGCGCACGTCAGCCATCTTGCAACAGATATGCGCGGCTGTGGCTGCTGCGCATGCGCAATCCATTGTGCATCGTGATCTGAAGCCGGACAACATCATGCTTCAGCAGTTTGCCGACGGCACTGATTATGTCAAAGTGCTCGATTTCGGGATTGCCAAGGTGTTGGACGAGCAGAAGCGAAGCACTCAAACGCCGGTGTCCAAGAATATCTTCGTCGGCACGCCCGAATATGCTTCGCCAGAACAGTGCAACTCCAAGACGCCGACGCATCTGTCGGACATCTACAGTTTAGGGACGATTGTTTACGAGATGTTGACGGGCCGGCCTGTGTTTATCGGCGAGCCGATGGAAGTCATGCTTCAGCACGTGCAAGCGCAGCCTCCGTCATTGCGCCACTTGCGGCCCGATGTGCCGCCCGCTGTGGAGCAAGTGTTGATGCGGGCGCTCAGCAAGGATCCAGCCGAGCGTCAACAGCACGTGTTGGAGTTGGCCAAGGAATTTGAATCGGCCGTGTACGGGGGGTTGGTAGAAACGAGCGAGCCAGGCGTCAGTGGTCGAAATGGGTTCATGATGACTTTGACGCCTGAGCCGGCAATTCCGGCAGAAGTCATTGCTACGGGAGCCAAATCGAACGATCAACTGGCCTGGCGCCGTTGGTTTCGCTCGAAGCGGGGACGCTGGCTACTGGCTGTGTCTGCCGGTTTGCTCGTCGTTATCGCCGGCGCCGGGTTTCGATTTTGGCACTGGTATGATATGAAACCGGCGGTGCCGGCGCCGCCGCCGGTCACTTCTGACGTTCCGTTGATGGCGCCAGTTGATCAGTTGCTGTTGACCAGAGAGCTAATTGAAAACGGCGATTGGGCGGGCGCTCTCGCTGAGCTGAAACGGATTTTGGCAAACACAGAAGGCGTCAACCCGGAAGCGCACATGTTGCTGGGCCGCGTTTACGCTGAGCAAGGCGACGAGACGAACGCCATCCGCGCATATCAAACGGCGATTGAGCAAATGGGTGGTCTCTATCCTGAGGCTCATTACCACTATGGGCAACTATTGCTTGAGCGCGGTGAGCTGTCGCAGGCTGAGCGTCAATTTCAGCAAGCGGTGGAAGGCACTGAGCGGCGTCACTTGCCATCGTTAGTCGCGTTAATGGACTTGGCGTTGCAGCGTGGCGAAACCAGTGTGGTCAACGCGCTGTTCAGCGAAATTATCTCCAAAGCCGCTGAAACGCCGGACGATTGGCTACAAATGGGCAAGGCTTCGTTTGTGCGCGGCCAGTATGATTACGCTGCGCGGGATTTGCGGCGAGCAATCGCGGCGCAACCTCAAGGCAGCGCAGAAGCCCAGATGTATTTAGCCTTGACATTGGCTCGGCGCGACCAGTTCAGCGAGGCCCGCGAAGCCTTTGAGCAAGCGATCTCGCGTCGAAATGGAAACTATCCGCGCGCGCGCTTTGAGTTTGGCAAATTCCTTTACGAGCAAGGCGAGGTCAAGCGCGCGGTGAGCGAGCTGCGCGCCGCCGTGCGATTGCGTGGTGGTCATTACCCACAAGCTGAATTGGCGCTCGCGCTGGCGTTAGCCGATTGGGCTGTCAATCGTTGTGACGAGGCAGCGCAGCAATTACAACTGACCATCAGTCGTCAGGCCATCCCATTTCCTGAAGCCGAGCAGGCGCTCTGGCGGGTTTACGTGGCTCGCCTTGGTTTGTTAGAAGAGGCTCGCAAACTCTCGCCTCGGCCTGAGGATCGGGCATGGTTGGAACAGCGGTCTGAGGCGATACTGATAGAGAGTCAGGACGACACGCCTGTCTACCGCCTTATCAGCGACAAGCCGTTGGAAAGCGGCGAGGCGCGAACATATTCCCTCGTCCCGCTAGCTCGTCGTGGCGCCTATCCGACGCTTGCCCTGAAAATCGGCGTAAGCGCCTTGCAACTGCGTTGGCGAGCTGGTGAACAAAACCAGTCGCCACGATGGGCTGCCACGTTGATCACACCCGATGGCGAACGCCTACTGGATATGACACCCGTAGAGAATCACCTGATGAGGAAATTCGCCGTGGAGATCACTGTTCGGGTTCAACCGAGTTCTATCGCTCTGGCGCTCGATCAGCAAGAAGTGGGACAAATAGCTGGCGACGGTTCCTCGCCGATTCAATGGTCAGTGACTGGTGGGAGCGTGTTGGTATGGAGTGTTCGTGAATCCAAAGCGATGGACAATCGTTGAGACGCGCGATCGGTTCATCCGCGTTCAATCGGGCAGGCTTTCATGAAACGACAACTGAACAACATTGCACAGCAGCATTTTGACGAAGGGGTTGCACGCTTCAATCGTGGCGACCTGCGTGGCGCGGCTGCCGCTTTTGAGTTGGCCATTAAACATCAGCAGGGGCGATTCCCCAAAGCGTGCTTTTACCTTGGACGAGTCCTCAGTGATCTAGGCGAATTGGATCAGGCCGTAGATGCCTTCACCAAAGCGCTTGAGCAACAACCGGTCAATCCTGATGCCTATTTTTATCTTGGCGCCTGCTTGCTTCAACAAGGCAAGCTGGAGGCAGCCGTACAAGCTTATCAAAAGGCGGTTGAGCAGCAGGGCGGACATAATCCGCTGGCCTTTGAGAGTCTGGGTCGTGTGCTGGCCTTGCAAGGGCGAACCGATGCAGCCATCAAAGCCCATCGCACAGCGATTGCTCAGCGCGGTGGGTTATTCCCGCGAGCCTATTACAATCTGGGACTGGCCCTCTGGCAACAAGGCGAGATCACTGAAGCGGTAACTGCCTTCGAGCGTGCCATTGAACAATCGAGCCATCCCAATCCCGAATACTACTTCCAGCTCGGCAAGCTGCTGTTGGACATCGGCGAGTTAGACCGTTCCATCCAGGCTTTGCAACAGGCCGTCTCACAACGCGGCGGACATTACGCCGAGGCGCAATTTGAATTGGGTCGCGCCTGGCTCATCAAAGGGGACCTTGATCCGGCGGTCGCTGCGTTTAGGGCCTCACTGGACGATCAACCGAATAATCCTGATGCCCATTATCATTTGGGGCGCGCCTTGTTTCGTCAGAGTGAATTTGATGCGGCGATTGAAGCCTTTCAAGCGGCCATTGATTTGCGTGGCGGCGTATTTCCTTTGGCTTATCATGATATGGGATTGGCCTATGCTGAGCAGGGATCGTTAGACAAGGCGATTGAAGCCTGCGCTCTGGCGACAAAGCAAAATCCTTTCTTTCCCAAGGCGCATTACGACTATGGTCGTTTTCTGTTAGCGCGGGGCGAACTGGATCAGGCCATTGCCTGTTTTAAGAGAGCGATTGAGCAACGCCAGGGGCGTTATCCCGAAGCTCAGCGCGATATGGGGAAGGCGTTGGCGTTGCAGGGGCAAATCGAAGCGGCCATTGATTTGTATCAGAAGGTGATCGCCGAAGGTTACGATGTGGCCGAGACGCAATACGATCTGGGGCAACTCTATTTTGCCAAGGGAGACTTACGCGCGGCTGCGGCTGCTTATCAAGCGGCGGTTGATTCAGCCGGTGGGCGGTTTGCCCGCGCCTGGCACAATCTGGGGCGTGTCTTGTATGCCACACGCGACTTGCAAGGCGCATTAAACGCGCTCCAGAAGGCCGTCAGTGAACAGCCGCATTTTCCCAATGCGCATTACAATCTTTCCTGTGTGTTGTTGGAGCTTGGGCAAGCCGAAGCGGCGCTCCGCGAAGTGAAGCTCGCCATCGGGCAACGCGAGAGTGAATTTCCTGAAGCTCACCATCAATTAGGGCGGGTGTTATTTGCCTTGAATCAGCCTGAACAAGCCATTGCGGCATTTGAACAAGCCATTGCTCAACGTCATGGCGACTTTCCCGAAGCGTTTCATGACATGGGGGTCGCTCGGTTTGCGCAAAACGACACGGCTGGCGCCATCAAGGCGTTTCGCCAGGCGATCGCCTTGCGACCGGACGCGTGGCCGGAAGCATATACGGCGCTGGGTCGGGCGCTGGTCCGAGAAGGTCAACTGAGCGAGGCCATTCAGGCGCTGACCACGTCTATCAAACAACGAGATCATCAGCCTGAAGCTCATTATTGGTTAGGTCGTGCTTATCTGGAGTCATCGGCCATTGAAGAAGCGATCAGTGAGTTTCGCGTGGCGATTGAGCAGCAGCCGGACTTTGCCGGCGCCTATTACAATTTGGGTCGTGGGTTGGCGATGCAGTCCCGACTGGAAGAGGCTATCGTCGCTTATCGTCAAGCGTTGAAGCTCAGCCCTGATTTTTATAAAGCGCAGCACGCGCTCGGCGTGGCGTATTACTTGAACGGCCAGATAAGCGAGGCGGTAAGCGCCTATCGAGCGGCTATCGCCGAGCGACCCGATTTCGCGCGCGCGCATCATGACCTGGGCTTGGCGCTTTATGAGAACGGCGATCTGCAGGGCGCGATCGCTGCCTTCCGTGAAAGCATCAAGCAAGCCGGCGATCAACCCGAAGCCGAAGCCTTTTACGATCTGGGCAATGCCTTATTCGCTCAAGGTCAACTGGACGAGGCAATCGAAGCTTACGACTCAGCCATTGCCATTGATCCGCAATATAGCCAGGCTCATCTGAAACGTGGTTTGGCCCTCACCGAAAAAGGCGCCTTGGCTGAGGCGATTGCTGCGTTTCGTCAAGCCATTGACGCAGAAAGCGGGCCGTTCCCCTATGCTTATCACAATCTTGGCATCGTGTTGTACGAGTCCGGGCAGATTGATGAGGCCATTGAAGCTCAGCAGTCGGCCATCGAACAGTGTCAGCATTTCCCAGCCGCCTATTACAACCTCGGTAATGCGCTCTACAGCAAAGGCTGGTTTGATGAGGCGATTCAGGCCTATGAAACGGCCATCAAGCAAAGCGGCGGCAGCTTCCCCGAAGCTGAACGCAATCTCGGTAACGCCTGGTTGAGTCGCGGTCAACTGCAAAAAGCCGTTGAGCATTATCGTGTGGCTGTTGAACAAACTCAGGGAGGAGACCCCCATGCGTTGAACAATCTGGGATTGGCGTTGTTTAACGCTGGTGATTTGGATGGAGCCATCAATGCGTTTGTCCAAGCGATTCAACTGCAGGAGCGCGATCCCGACTCGCATTATCATTTGGGCCTCGTCTATGCTCGCAAAGGAGACCTGGCGCAGGCGCAGCATCACTTCCGGCAAGCGCTCGATCAACGTGACGGCAATTTCCCTGAATCGCATTTTGAATTAGGCAAAGTTCTCTACGAGTTGGGAGAGTATGCCCAGGCGATCCATCATTTTGAGCAATCGCTAGCCCAGCAAAGCGCTAACCCAGAAGCGCAGTATTGGCTAGGCCGCGCCCTGACCAGTCAGGGTGACATGGAGCAGGCCATCAAAGCGCTGGAAGCTGCCTGTCAGGCGCAACCATCAGGCTTTCCCGAAGCGCGATATGAATGGGCGCTGTTGCTCGCGCGGCAGGGCAACTTGAATGCCGCGATTGAACAACTTGACCTGGCAATCAAGGAACGACGCGATCTCTTTCCCGAAGCGCACTATCAAAAAGGTCGCTTGCACGCGCGCGTTGGTCAACTCACGAAGGCAATTGAAGAATACCACAAAGCGATTGAGCAACGGCATGGCGTGTATGCTGAAGCGTATGCTGATCTGGGGCGCGCGTTGTATGCCAAAGGCGATTTGACGGGCGCTAATGAAGCTCACGGAAAAGCGGTCCAGCAACGCGCGGGGCAGGGCTTGGAACTAGAATCGCGAGCATTGGCGCAAGAAGCCGAGCCGCTTTCGGATAATCTCATGCAGAAGTTGAAAGCCCGCTTGCGACAGGCGCGCGGCACGGTCAACGTGCGTGGATTGGTGGAAGAGCACCAGTTGCAAACAGTCAGCGAAAACTCGGAAGAAGAAGAACTCCTGCTGAGTCCGCTGATTGAGGATGACGTCAAGGCGGTGACTGATCAAAAAAGAGATCGGCCACCCCAACAACCAGAGAGGAGAGAACGCGCTGAGTGAGAGGCTCACGTGTTGTCATTAGGTATGAATGAAATTCTGAGCATCTTTGAGCAGACTGGCGCCGTGCTGGACGGCCATTTTTTACTTTCATCCGGCTTGCATAGTCCACGTTATGTTCAGTGCGCGTTGGTGCTTCAGTATCCCGATCAAGCAGCCCATCTGGGCGCGTTGCTAGCTGAATACTTCAGGCAGGCGCAGCCACAGGTGGTGCTCGCGCCGGCCATCGGCGGCATCATCGTGGCGCACGAGGTAGCCCGCGCGCTCGGTGCCCGTGCGATGTTTGCTGAGCGGAAGCATTCGGATATGCAATTGCGTCGCGGGTTTCATCTGGCGCCGGGCGAACGAGTCGTCGTCGTTGAGGACGTTGTCACCACAGGTGAGTCATTGAACGAGGTCATTCAAATCGCGCTGAACCGCGGCGGGCAGGTTGTCGGTGTCGGTTCGCTGATCAATCGTGGTCGTGGCCTGTTGTTCCCATTGGGATTAAAGCTGCACTCGCTCGTCACATTGGAGATTCCCACTTATCAACCCGGCGAATGCCCGTTATGTCAGCAGGGGATGCCATTCACGGCGCCGGGGACGCGGCAATCAGCATGAACAACATCAAAGCCGTACTTCAATATGACGGCACGGAATATCACGGCTGGCAAATACAGCCTGGGCGGCGGACAATTCAAGGCGTATTGACAGAGGCGCTCTCGCAATTGGATCAGCGTCCGGTGATCGTACATGGCGCCGGGCGAACCGATGCTGGCGCTCACGCTGAAGGGCAGGTCGCTAACTTTTTTCTTTCTCGTCGCTGGGCGACAGCCGATTTGATTCGAGCGATCAATGCGTGCCTGCCGCGTGACATTCGTGTGGTGGAGGCATCGCCTGTAGACCCCCTGTTTCATGCTCGGTTTGATGCAAAAGCAAAAACCTATCGCTATCGTTTCTATCTCGGTCGAGTGGTCAGTCCATTTCTATATCGGTACGTCTATCCATGTTTCTATCCGTTGAATGTGAGCCGTATGCAGGAGGCTTGCTCATTATTGCTCGGCAAGCACGATTTTGCTGCGTTTTCTTCACGGTCACAAGAGCGTTCGACGACGATCCGAGTGATCACCGAGATCACGTTGGTTGAATCTGACCACATGCTGGAATTGTGCGTGACCGCCGATGGTTTTTTACGGGCGATGGTGCGGCGTTTGGCCGGCACGTTGCAAGAAGTGGGGCGTGGTAGGATGTCGCTTGAGCAGGTCGCCGCCTTGTTACATCACGATCCGGCCGTTGAAGCCGGACCGACCTTACCGGCTCAAGGGTTGACGCTGCTTCGGGTGGACTACTAAGATTGGTTTTGCTGCCCCTGCTGAGGCAGGCGATGGATTAATATCATGATAGACTTTGCCGGCGTTATTGAGAAAGGCTCGCGCGAGGAAGAACTGCTCAGTCGGATTGATCCTGATCACTTACCCCAGCATATCGCGATCATCATGGACGGTAACGGGCGCTGGGCGCGCGCGCGCGGCAAATCCCGTGTGATGGGGCATCGCGCCGGCACGCAGGCGGCGCGCCTCGCCGTTGATACCTGTGCCCGATTGGGCATTGACGCGCTCACGCTCTATGCGTTTTCCACCGAGAATTGGAAACGACCAGCTCAAGAAGTTCATGCCTTGATGCAGTTGCTCAAGGAATTCATTCATCGGGAATTGAGCACACTCAAACGGCATAACGTGCGGCTGAATGCCATCGGCCGATTGAACGAGTTGGAGGCAACCGTCCGCGAAAAGGTGCTATGGGCGATGCAGGAGACGGCGGCCAACACGGGCATGCGATTGAATGTGGCGCTCAATTACAGTGGACGGACCGAATTGGTGGATGCGTTCCGTTCGTTATACCGGCACGCCCTCCAGCAGGGGTTGCAGCCCGAGCACATTGATGAACCGTTGATTGAGGCTCATCTGTATACAGCCGGGTTGCCAGACCCTGACCTGCTGATTCGCACCAGCGGTGAGATGCGCATCAGCAATTTCCTTCTCTGGCAAATCGCGTACACGGAGTTGTACATCACCGATGTTTTGTGGCCTGATTTTGGGCGAGCTGAGTTATTTTCTGCGATCATTGCCTTTCAGCAACGAGAACGACGGTTTGGTGGTGTGTCAGCAGTCGCGCCTGCTGCGCTGATGAAGGCCCGATAAAGCCATGAAGCAGCGATTGCTGACAGCCTTCATTGTGATTCCACTGCTGGTCTATATCATCTGGTGGGGACCGGCCTGGGCATTCAATCTGATTGTTTTGCTCGCTGTGCTAATCGGCGTCCGCGAATTTCAATTGATGGCCGAGAAAGTTGGTTATCAAGGGCCTCGTTGGGTTGCTTGGTTAGGTAGTGCTGGGGTGGTCATCGGCGTTTGGCTTGATCGGCCAGGCCTGACGGAAGCCAGTCTCGCGGCGACGATGGCCGTCGGCATGATCGCTCATATAGCCTACCGACATTCTATCGAGACGGCGCTTGTATCAACGTCGGCCACGATCGCCGGTGTTGTTTACGTGGCTGTTCTGGCCAGTTATTTAATCCGCGTTCGGATGATTGACAACGGAGTAACGGCGCTATCGGCGCAACTGCTTTTGTTCTTTTTACTGGTCAATTGGGCAGCCGACACGTCGGCTATGCTTATCGGCAAGCGATTCGGCAGGCGTCCGCTGCTTCCCGTCATCAGTCCAAAAAAGACCGTTGAGGGCGGACTCGGCGGGTTGTTGGGCAGCCTCGTTGGCGCAGGGTTGGCCCACCTTTTGTTTTTTCCTCAGATGCCTCTGCGACATGCTCTGCTTCTGGCGCTGGTCATGGGCGCTGTCGGACAGGTCGGCGATTGGTGCGAATCGTTGCTCAAGCGAAGCGCCAAGATCAAAGACGCTGCCTCTATCCTGCCCGGTCATGGCGGCATGTTGGACCGACTCGATAGCCTGCTGTTCAATGCGCCGATTCTGTACTATTATTACCGCTTCTTCTGGTCGTCATGAAGAATGTTGTCATACTAGGCTCAACCGGCTCCATCGGTGAGAATACACTCAAGGTGATTGAGCATCTGGGCGGAGCCGTCCGCGTGATGGCGTTGGGTGCAGGTCGTAATCTGAGCCGACTGGCCGAGCAAATTGGACGATTTCGTCCCGATGCTGTCTCTGTTGCCCACGAGGAAGATATTCCCCTGCTGCGTGACCAGTTGAGCGTGTTGGGAGTCACACACCGGCCACGTCTGTATGCTGGCATTGAGGGGCTGATCGAACTGGTTAGCCTGGCAGAGGCCGACATCATCGTTGCCGCAACTGTTGGCGCCGTTGGGCTGCGCCCAACGTACCGAGCCATCGAACTTGGCAAGCGGGTGGCCTTAGCTAACAAAGAAACCCTTGTCATCGCCGGTGAGCTGATGACCAAGACAGCCCAACGCACCGGCGCTGAGCTGTTGCCTGTTGATAGCGAGCATAATGCTATACACCAGTGTTTGCTGGGGGTGAATCCTGAGCACATTCAGCGGCTCATTTTGACGGCGTCGGGCGGGCCGTTTCGGCAAGCATCGCTTGAACAGATGCAAGCGGCTACACCGGAACAAGCTTTGAATCATCCGACCTGGCAGATGGGACGGAAGATCACAATTGATTCGGCCACGTTGATGAATAAGGGATTGGAGATCATCGAAGCCACCTGGTTATTTGGGTGTGGCGCCGACAAAGTGGATGTTGTGATTCATCCGCAGTCGTTGGTTCATTCGATGGTTGAAATGATTGACGGGTCGCTGATCGCCCAGCTTGGCGTTACCGACATGCGGTTTGCTATTCAATATGCGCTGACGTTCCCTGAACGCCAGCCGACGTCATTGCCGCGCCTCTCCTTTTCGCCGTCTCTGGCACTGGAGTTTTATCCTCCCGATGTGGAGCGGTTTCCCTGTATCAGATTGGCTTATCAGGCGGCAACTGCATCGGGCACGATGCCGACAGTCTTGAATGCCGCTAATGAAGTTGCTGTGCAGGCTTTCCTGGATCGCCGCATCGGCTTCATGGAGATTCCGCAGCTCATTCACGCAGTCATGATGACGCATGCGATTGAACCCGTGCAGAGCCTCGATCAATTGATTCAAGTTGATCAGTGGGCGCGTCAGCAGTCTGAACAGTTCATTGACGGAGGTCGCGCGGCTAGTGGCCGCGTGTGATCCGTCTTTCCATCGCGCGCTAAGGTTGTGGTTGTTCGGGTCGGCTCTGTAGACACAAGGCGTGAACATACTTTACACTTTAGCTTGCCTCCTGGCGCAGGCCTGCTGTCAGGCGCGCGGATGGCAGACAAACATTAACGAGGAGTAAGATCGAGTGGACATCCTACTGACGCTGGCAACGTTCATCGTCGTCATCGGAGTGCTCGTCTTCATTCACGAAGCGGGGCACTTTCTGGTGGCCAAGTTCTTCAAGGTGACTGTTGAGACGTTTAGTCTCGGCTTTGGGCCGCGGTTGATCGGGTTTACCAGAAATGGCACCGATTATCGCATCAGCGCCATTCCACTAGGCGGCTACGTCAAGATGCTGGGAGAGAATCCTGATGAAATTGAAGCGTCCAAAGACTTGGAAGGCGCGCTCAGCACGAAGCCGGCCTGGCAGCGTTTTCTGATTTTCATTGCTGGTCCGTTGGCCAACATTTTATTAGCCATTGTGCTCCCGACAGCCCTCTTTATGGTCAGTTATCAAGTGCCCGCCTATAAGGATCAGCCGGCCCGCGTTGATTTTGTCGCCATGGGATCGCCGGCTGACAAAGCTGGTGTGAAGAAGGGCGATCTGGTGACGAGCTTTGATGGCATTCAATCGCCAACCTGGGAGCAAGTCGAGGACATCACGTTTTTGAAGCCAGGTCAGAAAATTCCTCTTCAAGTTGAGCGCAATGGTCAACGCCTTGATCTGGTCATCGAATTACAGACCCGGATTCAATCTGGAGAAAAAATGGGGCTGTCTGGCATGTTACCTGATTGGCCAGGCGATGGTGTGGTAATCGGTAGCGTGGAGCCAGGCTCACCTGCTGAACAAGCTGGATTGCAGCCGGGCGACAAGATCATCAAAATAGATGGCACGCCGATACGTCACATTTATGAGCTTCAAGCCGTTGTCGCTGCCAACGTTGGTCGTCCGCTGACGTTCACCGTGGTCCGTCAGAACACGACGTTTGACAAAGTCATCACGCCGTTTTTCGATGAAGCGCGTAACATCGGTCGGATTGGCTTCGCGCAAAACGAGAGTTACGTGCCGCCAATGGTTCATAAGCAATTAGGTCTCGGCGCGGCACTGAGCGCATCAGTGGATCACAACCGACGGAACCTCTGGATGATGAAACAAGCTGTGGGAGCGGTCCTCAGTGGTCATCGCGCTGTTGGCGATACATTCGCCGGACCGGTGCAGATTGCTTCGATCTCCGGCAAAGTGGCCCAGCAAGGTTTTGAGCCGCTGCTAATGCTGATGGCCATGTTGAGTCTGAGTCTGGGGTTGTTCAATTTACTGCCGATCCCTATCCTCGATGGTGGACAGGTGTTCATGCTGTTTGTCGAAAAGAGCTTTACCTTGTTCGGACGCGAATTTACAGTGGCTTTACGCGAGAAGATTCAGACGGTCGGCTTCGTGTTGATCGTTCTGTTCATGGGGTTCATCATTTACAGCGATATTGCGCGATTGGTGCAGTAGCTCTTGTGGCTCACTCATCGTTGATTGTTGTGGATGAACCAAGCTCCATGCCGATAGTCCGAGAAAGGCCGTGTTTGATGAAGCGACACGGTTAGCAGAACGCTCTATAGCGTTTGCCATGGACTGATCCTGCCCACATAGTTGGCATCGAAACCGGCAATAGAAATAAGCGGCTTCGCATCAATGCCCATTGCTCTGTCTAGTCACAACTGCGAATCACTATAGGTCTCATCATGCCTTTTGACTCCACAAGTGTGGTCTTTTTCTCCGCGATTGGTATGAGTCGTTGATAGGCGGGGCAAGTTGCTACTCAGCCGTGATTGGCATTAGTCGGCGGGGCAAGTTGCTACTCAATCACAGCCAGCACGGCGCCAGCTTCGACGGTTTGGTCTGGAGAGACGTTGATTGCCTTGACCACGCCAGCCTTGGGCGAGCGGACTTCGTTTTGCATCTTCATTGCTTCGAGCACCAGCACACCTTGACCTTCTGTGATCTGGTCACCTGGCTGACAAAGCCAGCAGATGACGCGACCGGGCATTGTGGCCTTGAGTTGAATCGTTCCGGTCACCGTTAGTCCGCCTCGTCGCTTTCGTCGCGGGTCAGAAATCCGGAGCGACAATTTTTGACCACCTACTAGTACGTCAATCGCCCCGTTGGCTGGATCACCTGCCGTCCGTACTTCAATCACGCGATTGTTAATGGTGACGAGGTAGATGCCTGTCTCTGGCTGGCTCACGTCAAACTCGACCGTCTCACCGTTGATGGTGGCCGTGCGACGGTTGCTGTCGCCGCTCAGCTCGATAGTGAATGTTTCGCCGTGGCAATCTACTTCGTATTTCATAACCGTGAGTTGAGCAGCATCATACGACCGTGCATTTTCCAGGCGCTGTCGCCGGCCGCTTGGTGGGAGTTGGCGCTGGGTTGAGTCGAATGATCCGTGTAATGCAGCGTCGCTGCAATCAAGGCGGCCTGGCGCACGACGGTGGGAAGGCCCGTTGAATTTTGCGAACGTCGGCTGAGAAAACGTTCAATGAAACCTGTGTCGAGTCGGCCTTCAATGAATTCGGCATCGCGCAGAATTTCACGGTAGAATGGAATGGTCGAACCGATGCCGTCTAACACGTATTCATCCAGCGCGCGGCGCAGCCGGTCTATCGCTTCAGTTCGCGTCCGGCCCCAGGCAATGAGTTTCCCCAGCAGTGGATCATAAAAGACAGGAACCGACCAGCCGCTGAATACACCGCTATCATCACGAATGCCAGGGCCAGCCGGCGGACGAAGACGAGTGATCGTGCCAGGGCAGGGAATGAAATTATTATCTGGGTCTTCGGCGCAGATGCGACATTCAATCGCCACGCCTCGCCACTGGATATCCTCCTGCTGCCAGTCGAGTCGTTCTCCGGCAGCTATACGAATTTGCTCACGCACCAGATCAACGCCAGTGACCATCTCCGTCACCGGATGTTCAACTTGCAGCCGTGTATTGACTTCGAGGAAGTAAAAATTTCGTTGCTGATCAACGAGAAATTCGACTGTGCCGGCGTTGTAATAGCCGGCTTCTCTGGCGATGCTGACGGCTACCTGTCCCATGCGGTGGCGTAGCTCGGCATCATTCAATGGCGACGGACACTCTTCAATGACTTTTTGATGACGCCGCTGCAAAGAGCATTCGCGTTCGCCCAGGTGAATGATGTGGCCATAGCGGTCGCCGATGACCTGTATTTCGATGTGGCGAGGACGCTCAAGGAGTTTTTCAAAATAGATGGCGCCGTTGCCGAAGGCCGATTCAGCTTCTGAGCGAGCCAAGGCGAAGGCCGCATCCAGTTGATCCAGGCTATCAACCCGCCGCATGCCTTTGCCGCCGCCGCCCGCTGCCGCCTTCAGCAGAATCGGAAAACCGACTTCTTGGGCAAGGCGCTTCAGCTCATTGACGTCGGTCACCGGTTTGGTCAAACCCGGCACAACCGGCGCGTTGGCTCGGATGGCGATTTCACGCGCCCGTGTCTTATCACCGAGCGCTTCAATGGCCTGCCAGTTCGGTCCGATGAAAACCAAACCGGCTTCCTCCACCGCTCGGGCAAAGGCCGCGTTTTCAGCGAGGAATCCATAGCCGGGATGAATCGCTTCAGCGCCGGCCTGATGAGCTGCATCCAAAATCCTATCAATCCGCAAATAGCTTTCTGTGGAGGGCGCAGGCCCAAGCCGGTAGGCTTCATCAGCGAGCCGAACGTGCAATGCCCGTGAATCTGCGTCGGAGTAAACAGCGACCGGCGAGATGTTCATTTCACGACAGGCTCGGATGACACGGACAGCAATCTCACCTCGATTCGCAATCAGGATTTTGTTGAACATTTAACTTATCGCTGGGGTTCGGCTGGAGGTATGGCTTCTGTCGGTAATTCAGAGACCGAAACGATCACACCGTCTCGCATGATAATGTCATCGGCTGTTCCAGCGATGCCGTCAGGACCGCGAGACCGCAACAGATAGTGGTCAAACGGCAGCGGCACAGCGCTTGATGCGACGACAGCCGAGAGCGGCTGGTAATCAAGCGGATTCTCCCAATAGTCGAGCACAATGCGTATCTCAGGGTCCATTTCTTGCAAGTCAATCAGGCTCGTCGGGTATGATCCGTACTGTTGGCGATACAAGGTGATCGCGTTGGTGAGTTTATACATCATCGCTTCCGTGTACATCCGTTGTTTAATGCGGCGGTTTTCCAACAAATCCGGGATGCGCGCGGCGAAGATCGAAGCGTTGATCAAACAAGCAGCCAGTGAGAGTCCGAGCCCGGCGCGTGCCAATCGTCGTCCGCCAAACTCGTTTGGGCGGGTTGTAGCCAGGCGCAACCCTTTCCAGGCCAGGTATGCAGCCAGCAGCATGACCGGAAGGAAGAAGCGGGCCAAATAACTGGTCGTGAGGAAGAGCTCCCAACGCCACGTCTGGTTGGTGAAATAGAGCGCCCGGCCCGTGATCACCAGTTGAATGATGATGGCCAGCATGATGAGGGCTGTCGCCGTCAGACCATATCCCAATCGGGGAACTTGCACCATCGGGGCGACAATCGGCGGGCCCACCCAGCGCGCGCCGCAGCTACAGGTGGTTGCCGAGACCAGTTCTTTCTCACAGCTTGGGCAAACGATGATGTGATGTTTGTCCATGCGGTTCATGCCTCTTTATTTTTGTGGGAGAGATACACCCATTCATTAGCGGCCGGCTTGGCCGAGACAGATTGCCGTGATGCGACAACCGATTCGCTCGGCGGGGTCGCCGGTTGCAGTTGTTTCCACGTGTAGTACATCCGATGTGCGACAGTCCAATGGGACAAAACCGCCAACACCCACAGCACTGCCGGCATCTTGTGAAAGAAATAGCTCGGGCCAATCCATGGAGCTTCGGTGAAACAGCCGATGATCAGAAGCACCATTCGTTCTGGCCGCTCCAGGAACCCGACTTTGCATTCAGCGATGAGCGATTCGGCGCGCGCCCGTGTGTAGCTGACCATGACCGACCCCATCAAAGCAATACCCGTCAGCGCCACATAGAGCGTGCTGTGGTGTGCCGTGTCACGAGCATAGAAGATCATGATGCCGATGAACACGACTAAATCTGAATAGCGATCCAACACCGAATCAAAGAATGCGCCAAATTTGGTCACGCGCTGCGTGCGCCGAGCCAGCGAGCCATCCAAAATGTCGAACGCGCCGGCGACGATCAACACAAGGCCGGCATAGAAAAATTGACCCAGCCCAAAGAGCACCGCAGCCAAGATGTTCACCACCAGCCCGAAGAGCGTGAGAAAATTAGGACTCAGGTTAAACCGGGCAAGTGAGACCACCAGACGGTCGCGAGCGCGACTGCCAATGGCTGCAATGTGTTCACTAATCATGGGACTGTCCTGGTCCGGCGTTGTTGCCTTCAGCGCTCAGACGCTGTGTCCAGTGACTGCTGCTCCATTTCTTCGTGAATCGTATGTAACTCGACGATTTCCATACGTCGGCGGCGCGTGGGTGTTTGTACCACAACCTCGTCGCCCTCCGCTTTACCCAGCAGACTGGCTCCAACAGGCGATGAGACGGAAATGTAGCCCTTCTCAGGAGCCACTTCAGCGCCGATGGAGAGTCGGTAGGTAAAGGTCTCCCCATTTTCCAGATCAACCAGCTTGACGGTTGAGCCATAGGCCACGCGATCTCTAGGCAGATTGTTGATGTTAATCAGCGAGAGTTCAGCCAACTGCCGTTGCAGTTGAGCGATTCGAGCGCGAACGAATTCTTGCCGTTGCTTGGCCGCCTGATAATCGCCGTTTTCACGCAAATCGCCGTTGGCAATCGCTGCCTGTAACGCCCGCGGCAACTCGACCGTGAGTTCGGTTTGTAGCGCTTTTAATTCTTCTTCCAGGCGCTCAGTAATTTTGCTCACCGTTCGTGACTCCTTTTTTGAGATCTCTCTTCAAGTTTGTTGCTAGTATAGTCTATTTCCGAGGTTTTGCAAAGTCCGATGGGCGTTCCTGTTCAGCGGAAACAGAGGTCCCAGAGGTCGGCCAATGAAAAACTCGGCGTCAGTTAAAACCGATTGCGGAGGAAAAGACCACATGGTTTGTGGGACATCGCTGTGTAGGTGCCCGCTGAGGTGTGGTGTTTTTGTGTTGCGGCGACGCATGTTTGTAGGGGCGTCGCTGTGTGGACGCGCGCTGACTCCGAGCCGTGGCGGCGGCTGCCCCCGCCCACCAACGGGTAGCCAGATGTATAACGTCTGGAATCGCTGACCGACGATCCATCGCGCCTTCAGCAGGCGCTGCCTCGTTCTTCCATCAGCTCGTTCGTGCTGTTCCATCGCTGGCCACGAACGCGCTGCTCTGGCGCCTCGGCAATGCGCCACCATTGTTCGATCCGCTGTCCCAGACGTTGCACGACTGGCCATCTTGTCACGGGCCGCTCGTGCGGCCTCTGGAGGGCGCCCCACCATCATAACGGTGTCATACGAATACGCACAGAAAATCGGAGACTGCCATTTGGATGTTCTGCTCCTGCTCTCCATGTCGCTTCATCAATTATGGCCTTTCTCCGGGCTACTGGTATAAGTCCTGAGCAGTGGCGTAGCGCATGTGGCCGCCATGGCCGGCAGCAGGCAACTGTATGGCAACCATTGGCCAACACCAGACCCTGATGTGGCCGCTCAGCAGCGCGATGAGCGATTTTCCGTACAACCACTTGCTCCGCTCGGTCTTTACTCTTCAGCCGCGCGTGGATGCCGCGCGAGCTTTTTTCTTATAGGATTTAACTCTGGCGCTAACCGTATTGCGATGAATCCCAAGAAACTTAGCCGTCTTGGAGAGATGCCCGTTGTGGCGTTCAAGCGCCTTCATGATAAAGGTCCGTTCAAATGCCGCCAACGCATCTTCCAACCGAATACCGCCCTCAATCATTTCGTCTACCAGGGACTCCAGTTTTGCCTTTAGTGTCATAACGACGCCCCATTGGTGCTACCAATTCACGATGCTGCAAGTATTGGTAGCCTTCGAAAAATTGATCCCTCAACTCCTTTGATGTGGCCATAGTTAAAACCTCGGCGCCTTGGTGCAAGTATGGTGCTGACCGTGCCTGCGCGACTATATCTGGCTGCACAGGAAAAGCGGTGAGCGCCACGTAGACGACTGAACAGATTAACCAGCCGCGGGCCAACCCGAACGCGCCGCCGGCAAGGTGGTCAATCCAACTCAGGTGAGTTTTTTTCAGAAATGCGCGTGTCATTCGCCCTGTCGCTATGCCGCCTGCAACGACCCCCACGAAGATGAGCAGAAACGCCATCAGCATGGCGGTTACCTCCGATTCTGTCCACGGGCGCACGAGGCGTTGCAGGTGCGGATACAAGAGCGACGCCAGAATGACTCCAACAAGGGCGCTGGCCAGACCCCACACGCTTTGCACAAATCCCTTAATCAGGCCAGCCAGCAGTGACAGGCCGACCACAGCAATGACGATGTAGTCGAACGTTGTCATAGCGATTGCCCTGTGATCCGTCGGTATGCCTCCAAGTAACGTTCTGAGGTTGCCTGGACGATGGCAGGCGGAAGCGCTGGCGCCGGCGGTGTTTTGTCCCATGCAAGCGTTTCCAGGTAATCACGCACGAACTGTTTGTCGAAAGATTCTTGCGGTCGTCCTGGGCTGTATGTGGCGAGGTCCCAAAAACGGGATGAGTCAGGCGTCAGTGCCTCGTCTATCCACATCAGGTGGCCATCGCGTAGGCCAAACTCAAATTTGGTGTCGCATAGGATCAATCCGCATCCGAGCAAATGGTCGGCTGCGAGTTGGTAGAGGCGAAGACTCACGCTGCTGAGTTGTTTCGTTAATTCAACGCCAATCTGGTTGGCCATGTATGCTTCCGAGACATTGACGTCATGGCCGGTAGCTGCTTTGGTGGCCGGCGTGAAAATCGGCTCAGGCAAGCGAGCTGATTCAACGAGTCCCGCTGGAAGTCGCCGACCTCCGATGCTGCCGCTTTGCTGATATTCTTTCCAGCCGGAGCCAGCCAGGTAGCCTCGAACGACGCATTCAAACGGTATCACGTCGGCGGCGCGAACCAGCATGGATCGTCCACGCAGATACTCATGCTGTTTGAGCAATGGCGGAAATTGCTCGAAGTCAGCCGTCACCATGTGGTTGGGCACGACGTCACGGAACTTGTCAAACCAGAAGCGAGACAGTTGTGTCAGAACTTCACCTTTGCGCGGGATGCCACTGGGTAACACGCAATCGAATGCGGAAATCCGGTCGCTGGCGACCAGCAGCAGGCGGTCGGCATCAACCTGGTAGACATCCCGGACTTTCCCTTGCTTCAAGCGAGGGAAAGCACGAAGCTCCGTTGTCAACACTACAGCCGGCTGATTCATTTGTCTTGCTTCCTTCAGTTACCCGCTCGGAACCAAACTTTCACGTACCCTCCGTATCCGAGGCCCGGAGTAATGTAGCATAGAGGTTGCGGGTCTGTGAAGCAGAACTACGTCAGAGAGAGCATCGGCGCTAAAAATTTTCCGGTCAACGAGGCTGATGCCTTGACAATCTCTTCGGGTGGGCCTTGAGCAACCACGAAGCCACCGGCATCACCGCCGCCGGGCCCTAGATCAATGATCCAATCAGCGCATTTAATCACGTCCAGATTATGTTCAATAACAATGATAGAGGCTCCTGTGTCGAGCAATCGCTTGAAGGCTTGAAGGAGGCGGTTAATGTCGTCAAAGTGCAGGCCAGTGGTCGGCTCGTCGAACAAGTAGAGCGCGCGCTTTTGTTCGGTCCGAGCCAAATAGCTGGCCAGTTTAATGCGTTGAGCTTCACCTCCCGAAAGCGTAGTGGCCGATTGTCCAAGCCGCAGATAGCCAAGCCCTACTTCCTCCAATAAGGCCAATCGGTCGCTCACACGGGGAGAATCGGCAAACACCTTCATTGCGTCACGAACCGTCAAGTTCAGTACCTCGGCGATGTTCAGTCCTTTGTAATGAATATCCAGGATCGAAGCTTGAAAGCGAGTTCCGCGACACTCCTCGCATACCAGTTCGACGTCGGCGAGAAACTGCATTTCAATTGTGACAGTGCCGTCCCCTTTGCAGGTTTCACAGCGTCCGCCAGGGACATTGAACGAGAAGTGAGCCGGCGTCAATCCGCGCGCCTTGGCTTCGCGCGTGGAAGCGAATGCTTCACGGATGCCGTCGTAGGCTTTCGTGTAGGTGGCCGGATTGGAGCGCGGCGTGCGGCCGATCGGCGATTGGTCAACCATGACGATGTCGTCCAGGAAACGGATTCCTTCCACGCTTCGCACCGCGCCCACGGCGCGATCCCATTCGCCGCGTTGCCTCATCAGGTTGGCATAGATGACGTCGCTCATCAGCGTGGATTTGCCTGAGCCGGAGACGCCCGTGATGCAAACAAATAGGCCCAACGGGATGTCCAGATCAATGTTCTTAAGGTTGTTGGCACAAGCGCCTTTGATGCGCAACGCCACGCCGGGGCGTGGCAGGCGTCGTCTGCTGGGTATCGGAATGCGGAGTTGGCCACTGAGGTAGCGACCTGTCAGCGAATCTGCTGCACGTTCGGCTGCGGCCACGGGTCCTTGAAAAATCACGTGCCCACCCGATGCTCCGGCCCCCGGCCCAAGGTCAATCAGCCAGTCAGCCGCGCGCATCATCTCGGCGTCATGCTCCACGACGATAACGGTGTTACCAATGTCGCGCAGGTTGTGCAGGATGTTGATTAACCGATGATTGTCGCTCGGATGCAACCCGATGCTCGGTTCATCCAGCACATAGAGCGTGCCGACCAACGAAGCGCCTAAGTTCGTCGCCAGTTGAATGCGCTGCGACTCGCCGCCAGACAGCGTCGAAGAGAGCCTGTCCAGAGTGAGGTAATCGAGGCCAACCTCGACGAGCACAGATAACCGATGATTGATTTCGCTCAACAGGCGTTCGGCAATGGCCGCTTGTTCGGGCTCCAGCGTTAGCCGCTGGAAGAATTCCCAGCACTGCCGAATGCTCATGGCGCAGACCTCAGGCAGTGTTTTGCCACCAACCTTGATGTTCAAAGCCTCGGACTTCAGGCGGGTTCCATGACAATCCGGACACGTTGCGTAGCCACGGTACTTGCTAAGAAACACTCGAACGTGGACTTTATATTTCTTCGTCTCTAACCAGTCAAAGAACCCACGAACACCGCCATAGTTTCGACTACCGTTAAAAATCAAGTGCTGTTGCTGTTTGGTGAGCTTTGCAAACGGCACGTTGGTTGGGATGCCTTGGTTGTAACAAAACGCTAACAATTCCGACTGCGCCCATTCAAATTGAGGCTTGCTGAATGGCTCGATTGCGCCTTCGGCAATCGAAAGGGCTGGATTTGGAACGACCAAGTCAGGATCAAAGGTGATGATGTTGCCGAACCCTTGACACGTTGGGCACGCGCCATAGGCGCTGTTGAAACTGAACAAGCGCGGCTCCGGCGTAGCGTATTTAATGTCGCAGGTTTTGCACTCAAACGCTTCTGAGAACCGCCAGCGTTGATGACCGTCGCCGACCGTTTGGATCAGGGCCGTCCCCTGGCCTTCGCGGTAGCATAGCTCCAGCGAATCAATTAACCGCGAACGCATGTCAGGGGTAACAACTAAGCGGTCTACAACAACAAAAACATCATCAAGCGCCGCAAACGGAGCTGCATCAATCGAAGTGAGTTCGATCATCTGCCCGTCGCGATAAAAGCGAGTGAACCCACGTTGCATGAGACTCATCAGGTGAGCCTGAACTCTGAGCCGTTGACCATCAGCTTGGCCGGCGCGTTTCTTGCTCTCGGTCGAACTGGGCATGCCAGCAGCCGCCGGGAAGAGCACCAGAAAGCGCGTCTCGGCAGGCAACGCGCTGACGCGGTCAGCAATACTCTCTGGGTTGTCGCAGGTCACAACCTGTCCACATTTTCGACAAATCGTGACACCAACGCGAGCAAACAACAGTCGTAGGAAATCATACAGCTCCGTCTGCGTGGCGACCGTTGAGCGCGGATTTCGAGGCGGCGATTTCTGCTGAATCGCGATGGCTGGACAGATGCCGATCACTTCGTCAACATCGGGTTTATCCATTCGCTCCAGAAACTGCCGCGCATACGATGAAAGCGACTCGACATACCGCCGTTGACCTTCAGCATAGATCGTATCAAACGCTAGACTGGATTTTCCTGAACCCGACACGCCAGTAATCACAGTCAACTTGTTCAGCGGGATTTCGACCGTCACGTTCTTCAGGTTGTGAACACGCGCGCCTTTGACAATGATTGCTTTTTCGCTCATAGCAGAAACAGCCAAGTTTAGCCGACCGACACGTGGGAAGCAATCGGCAGCCAAGGTAATAGCGACGTGACAAGAATCGTCTCGCGACAGCCTTCAAGAGAATTCCCCATGAGCCTCGTGCTCGCCACGAAGGATGAAAAGAGAAGAATTCTTTCGTGGCGTTCGCGTGTTTCGTAGGCTATTTTTTCGGCGAAAGCGCCTATGTGCGACGGTGCGCCACAATAAAAGTGAAGTCCGGAGATCGCAGCGTCTACTGAGAGCCTTCTGCCCTCTCTGGGTCCTCTGTGGTCATTTCAGGGGCGTGTGCGACTCGGCGCTCAGTTCAATGGACGGTCTCTGTCGTTGAGCAGTTCTTGATTGAGTTGGCGTTCTTTTTGGCGGATTTCGCGTCGCAATCGTCTCAGTTCGAGTTGCCGCGCTTGCAGGTTTCTGAATTTTTCAATTTGTTCGGGCGTCAAAATAGCGCGAAACGCACGTTCCGATTCGGCCTCAGCTTGCATCAATTCTTGTTGTTTGTCCAGCACCTGACGCATGCGCTGCTCGACTAGCTTCTGGTCGTAAGGTTCATTGAATAGCGCCTGAACGTATGCGTCTCGTCGTTCTTCCAGCTCGTCGCGCAGTTGCGCGTTGCGCAGTCCGAACCGTTGATGAAGGCGTCGCACTTTTTGCATTTGCTCTCGCGAGAGTCCAAGCGCGCGCAACAGTTGAATGCGGTCTGGTCCCTGTGCCATCAAGTCTCGCTCCACCGGGAGGCGAGCCTCAATCGGTGGCTTCTGAACAGGCACTGGTTCGCCCTCCAAATGATCGTCCAGTTCCCCCTGTGGCTCTCGTTGAGCGAGTCGTTCTTGGCGCTGCTGTTGTCTGAGCGCCTTCAAACCCTGCTGAGGCGGGGCTGCCAACGTCGGAGGTGTGCTCCCTGCGATCAAGAGGCTGCTGCTCAACAGGGCAACCATGCTCACGATGATTATGATGGAACGTTGCATAACACCCTTTCGCCTCCTTCAATCAATACCCGTTCCCATTGCTCCCCCCCAGCAGGTCGGTCAATGTGGTATAGGAACGCTGGGTTTGATTAGTTAACTCGTACAACTGATCAGCCTGTTCTTGACGCAGCATTGTGGCCAGCTTGATGAGCCTTTGTTGGTGTTCCGCTCGCATGGCGTTGGCCAAGGCTGCCAATTGGGCGGCCAGCTTCTGCTCGCGTATCTGTTCAGTTTGTTCGATTGCCGCGGTGACGATGGCCTTCACTTGATCTTCAGTCAAGGCTGCCGGCGCCGTTGGCGTCCGCTGTAGCACATTGGCGCCCGCCGTTGTCGTGTTCGACCTTGGAGGCAACAAGCTGGCGCTGAACTCAAAGCCGCCCTGCGCGTTGGTTGCCACTCGCACGTTGAACAAAGCCAACAACAACATGGTCGCGGCTGCCGCAGTGGCCAACTTGAGCCAGATGGGAAATGTGCGGAACGCATCGAGCCAGCTTTGCTTGGGCTGAATCGCCACTGTGATATGCGGCACGCCTTCCAGTGGCCATGAGGCGAGCGCTTGTTTCACTTGACGAAAATCGGCCACATCCCGCTGGCAGGGCGGACAGGCCGCCAGATGCTGCTCAAACGCGCGAGCCTCCTCTGGCTGCATTTCGTCGTATAGATAACTCATCACCAGTTCTCGATGTTCATTGGTCATCATAGGTCTCTCACATACTCCCTTTAGATGGCATCTCGGAATACGGCCAGTCGCTGCCGAAGTTGATCCAATCCGGTATACAGTCGCGTCTTGGCCGTGCTGACAGGGATGTTGAGAACTTCAGCAATTTCTTGGAATGTCATCCCCTCATACTCTTTCATGATAATCACCTGCCGCATCTCATGCGGCAGCGCTGCTAACGCCCGACGAACCCGCTCGATGCGCTGAGCTTTCTCGATCTCCTCCGGCGTGGCGCTCTCAACAGGAATCGGCTCAGTTTCTTCTAGCCCCACGGTCCGCGCGTTCCGTTCGCGAAGCTTCGTGTGGCAGCAGTTGAGCGCGATCCGATACAGCCAGGACGAGAATTTTGACTTGCCGCGAAACTGGCTCAGATTGCGATAAACAGTCAAAAAAATTTCTTGCGACGTGTCGCGCGCATCTTCCACGTGACCCAGCATTCGATAAGCCAGCCCATAAACCTTCCGCTCCCAGCGACGAACGAGCAAGCTAAATGCCTCGACCTCACCTGCCAGCGTACGTTGCACAATTTGTTCGTCGGTCAGTTCCATGCCACGCCTCTTTTCCTGCTGCCACGCAATAAGACGAACGATTGTAAGAAAAAGTCGGAAATCTTTGCCAGGATTATGAGAATCAGAATGTTCGTCTTAATTCGGCTTGTCCAACGGCCTCCGAACGAGAACGGTCTTGCAGAGACCAGCCCGGCAGAGCTGACTTTGTTAATCTCGGTTGTCCAACCACTCTAACAAAAACTGCCGGAGCTGTTGCATCGCGCGGCCACGATGGCTGACGGCTGATTTCTCGTGCGGACTCAATTGAGCGAAGGTTCTTCCCAACGGTGGATATTCAAACACAGGGTCGTATCCAAACCCACCCTCGCCTCGTGGAGCGTGAGTGATCCGTCCTGGGCATACGCCAGTGAATGTTTTCTCCAATTGATTGGGTCCGACCAGTGCAATGACGCAAACGAATTGAGCGCCACGTTCTCTGTCCGGCACGTCTCGCAAGGCATCAAGTAACTTGGCGATTCGTTGCGCGTCGGTGGCCTGTGGGCCAGCATATCGAGCCGAGTGAACGCCGGGCGCGCCACCCAGCGCAGCGACTTCCAATCCTGAATCGTCAGCAATTGTCATCAGGCCGGTATGCTGATGATAGTAGCGGGCTTTCAGTAGTGCGTTGTCAGAAAATGTGCTTCCGGTTTCTTCCACCGCTGGCAGGTGGGGCCACTCTGACAAGTCATGAATGGCGAGATCAAGTCCTTGCAGGAGCTGGCGAATCTCTTGAGCTTTGCCGGTATTATGAGTGGCCACCAGCAGGGAACAAGGCCTTCTTGTTGAAGAGTTGCTCATGTTGACTGGGATGGCGCTCAGAAATGATGAGAATCAATCACAGGCGGGAACGCCTGTGCCACATTCTCAAGAGACTCACCCCTATGCGATGGCACGCCACAAGAATGAAAATCGAGCACAGGCGGGAACGCCTGTGCCACATTCT
>JANWZE010000012.1 GCA_025054955.1 Blastocatellia bacterium
TGCCCGGACGAGTCACCACTTTAATCAGCGGCGACCTGAATCATCGCGATGGACTGGCTGATCTGATCGTAGGAATTGTTGCAGACGATGGCCCGATGGTGTTGGTCTTCGACTCACCGCTGGGCGCATTGCGCGGAGCCACAATGGAGGCCCCCAGAGCAGACGCTGTGCCGGACGCCGTAGAGGCGCTTGGCCCTGAGCGGCTGCCTTCAAACCAATCGGCTCACCAATCAGCGGTGGCCCATGGCGAGGCACACCCACTGCGCCTGTCTTCATACCAATCGTTTCCTCTGTCGGCGCCAGCAACGGCGTTGGCCGTAGGGCAATTGGATGAGGGACATGACGCTGATCTCGCTATAGCAGCCGGTCATGTGTTGGTGATTGTGCCTGGCAAGGATCGAAGAGTGAGCGCCGACGATACAAGCTCAAGCGCAGAGGATTCAAGATCGCCTGTATTCGAGCATCTCTCATTGCCATCCCCGATCATCTCGCTCGCCTTGGGCGATTTCGTCTGGGACCGAAAACATCGAACAGACATCGCCACGCTGACTGAGGATGGGATTGTGCGGGTGCTTGAGAACCGGCCAGATATTAGCTGGCGCGTAGCAGCTCGCCAATACGAGATCTCAAATTTCCAATCACAAGCCGCTAGGCTGAACGGTCACGCAAACCCGATGCGTCTTGTGAGAGCGCAAGTTTCTAATCAACCGACCGATGATCTGTTGTTGTTTGATTCCGCCAACGAGCAACTCCTGATCCTCAGTTCGCAGATCGCGGACCGTCAATCGCGCCACCGATCATGGATCACGGATCACGGACCAGGAACCACGGTCCACGAATCACACATCACGGCGGTCGAGCTGTCGGGCATGCCGGTGGACGTATTGCCGATGCGATTGAACGCCGATGCTCTGGATGATTTGGTCGTGTTGCGGACAAATCAGATCACGCCGGCGGTCTTGCTGACTGAACCGCAAGCCACGTTTGTCGTCACTTCGACCGGCGACGGCGCTGATAGCAATCTGGCCGATGGCGTATGCGATGATGGCACAGGCCGCTGCACGTTGCGTGCAGCGATTGAGCAAGCCAATGCGCGTGCGGGCGCTGATTTGATTCAATTCAATATCCCCGGCGCTGCGATCCCGACGATTGCGCCGAGCCGTCCGCTGCCGCCGATCACCGAGCCGCTGACGGTGGACGGCACGACGCAACCGGCTGGTCGCGTCGAAGTGAACGGAGAGAATGCCGGATTCGCCAACGGTCTGGAGATTCTTTCGGGCCGCTGTGTTGTGCGCGGTTTGGTGATCAATCGGTTCCGCATTGATGGCATCTGGATTCTGTCCAATGGAGGAAACATCATTGAAGGAAATTTGATCGGCACGAACGCTGCCGGCACGGAGGATCGCGGAAATCAATATGGCGGCGTGCGGATTGATGATGCGCCCGACAATCTGATTGGCGGCACGACGCCGGCGGCGCGCAACGTGATTTCCGGCAACAACAGTGCAGGCATCGTGATTCTGCTCGGCGGCGCGCGAGACAATCGTGTCCAGGGCAACTTGATCGGCACGGATGTGACCGGACGCAACGGGCTGGGAAATTCCTTCGACGGCGTTGTGATTGCCGACGCCCCCGGCAACCTGATCGGCGACACCGTCGCCGGTGCTCGCAACGTCATTTCCGCTCAGGGTCATGCCGGGGTGCTGATTCAAGGAGAAGCGGCGCGTGGCGTGCAAGTTCGCGGCAATTATATCGGCACGGACGTGACCGGCTCGTTGGCGCTCGGCAAAGGAGCAGGCGTTATGATCGAGGGCGGAGCGACTGCGGCGACCATTGGCGGCTTGGCCGTGCGGCCCGGACTCGCTCCTGGCAATGTGATCGCCGGTAACACAACTGGCATTCTCATCACCGGTAGCCGGACGACCGACCATCAGATTCAAGGCAATCTGATCGGCACGAACGCAACAGGCACAGCGGCGTTACGAAATGTCATCGGCGTGCTGCTTGAAGATTCTCCCGGCAACACGGTCGGCGGAACGGTCTCCACGGCGCGTAATGTGATTGCCGCAGCCAGCAGCGGCGTGCAAATTCAGGGAACGCCTTCCAGGAACAATCGGGTCTTAGGCAACTACATCGGCACGGACATCACAGCCACCGCGCCGATAGGAAATTTCATCGGCGTCTACATTATTCGTGGTTCGAGAAACACCATTGGCGGCGCGACTGACGTCACACGAAATATCCTTTCCGGTAATGACTTTGGCGTGTACATCTTCGGCCATCAAGCCAGCGGCAACATCGTGCAGGGTAACTGGATTGGCCTCAATGTGACAGGCCGGGCGTCGTTGCCCAATACGTTCATCGGTCTGTCCATAGATAATGCGCCGGGCAATCTGATTGGCGGAACAACACCCGGCGCAACGAACGTCATTTCGGGCAATCAGGAAACCGGCGTGTTCATCCAAGGCGCTGCTGCCACAGGAAACCAGATCGTTGGCAATCTGATCGGCACAGATGTGACAGGCACACTCGCGTTGGGCAATGGGGAAGGCGTTTTCATTCGTGACGCGAGCGGCAACATGATCGGCGGAACAAGCTCCAATGCCGGTAATCTCATTTCGGGCAACCGCCGCGCCGGCGTTTTGATCACGGGGCCGAGCTCGAGCGGCAATCTCGTTCAAGGCAACTTCATTGGTGTAGATGTCAACGGTCGTGTTGGACTCGGCAATCTTCAGGGCATCACCATCAGTTTCGCTCCGGCAAACTTGATTGGCGGCGCGGTGAGCAGTGCGCGAAACGTCATCTCCGGCAATCAACGCAACGGCATTGAAATTTCCAATCCAGAGGCGATAGAAAATCGCGTCGAAGGCAATTTCATCGGCACGGATGTCACAGGGCGAATCGCTATACCAAATCGCCAACACGGCATCACCAGCAACAGCGCCGGGACTGTCATTTTGAATAATTTGATTTCTGGAAATGCCGCAACAGGTATCCAATTGACCAGTGGCAGCAACGTCGTTCAAGGCAATTTGATCGGCAGCGATGTGACCGGCACGCAAGACCTGGGCAATGGCGCAGACGGCATCAGCGTGGTCGGCTCAGGTAATCTGATTGGCGATACCCGCGCTGGCGGCGGCAATACAATCTCCGGCAACAATCGAAATGGCATCCGCATTTTTCGCGGCGATGGCAATCGCATCCAGGGCAATCGCATTGGCACGGATGTGACTGGCCTGAATCCCATAGGAAATTCCTTTCATGGGATTTTGATCGGGGAAGGCGTCGGCAACATGCTGATTGGCGGCACGAGCGAGGGCGCAGGCAACATCATCGCGTTCAATGGCAGCAACGGCGTCTCACTCAACTTCGCGGCTGGCGTCGGCACAGCCATTCTGTCCAATACAATGTTTGGCAACGGTGGACTAGCCATTGATTTGAATGAGGACGGGGTCACGCCGAATCAATTGGGCGGCCTCGGCCCCAATGATCTGCAACCATTTCCTTCGATGCTTTCGGTAACGACATCGGGCGGCAACACCACGTTGAACGGCTCGCTCAGGAGCCGGCCAAACATGAATTATCTCATCCAATTTTACGCCAACACGCAATGTGATCCATCAGAGCATGGCGAAGGCGAACGATTGCTCGGCTCAGCTACAGTCAGAACCAACGCCAATGGCGAGGTCAATTTCACCGTGACTGTGCCCCGCGCTGTTGCGACAAATCAGGTGGTGACGGCGACCGCGACGGATGCCAACAATAATACATCAGAGTTCTGTCGCTGTGTGGCAGTGACTGTGCGCCCTTGAGCAAGCACGGGCTGCGCCGATCAACAAGTGATTGCGGATGCGCTTGGGCGCGGGTTGTTGGTGCGCCCCTGAGCAAGCACGGGCTACGCCGATCAACGCTGGGTCGTGATGGCGACGGTGGGCTGGCCAGCGCTGCGTCCTAATAGCGGAAGTGCGCAGGTCAATTCTGCATCTGCCGGTGATGGCCGTGACATGTGGAGGTGGGTGCATAAGCCGGTGATGGCGGCGACTCAATCATCCGGCAGTGATCAACCAACGGGCTTTGCGTCGGTGTTGCTCGATGATCGGCCCAAGGTCCATCGTGGTGAGCACGCCGTCTTGCACAACGACCCGTCCGTTGATCAGCAGCGTATCTACCCGCTGTGGATGACACAACAACAAAGCAGCCAGCGGATCACCAGCGCCTGAGTACCCCACATCATCCAGCGCGAAAACGGCCACATCAGCGGCGCGACCACGCGTGAGCATGCCGACGTCTTCCCGACCCAAACAGGCAGCGCCGCCGACCGTCGCGAGTCGCCACGCCTTGAGCACATTCATGGCCGACGCTCCATGAATCACGCGGGTCAACAAGAGCGCCTGACGAACTTCAGCCAGCATGTGCGAGCTATCATTAGACGCGCTGCCGTCCACGCCGAGGCCGACCGGCGAACCGGCATGGCACAGATCATTGACGCGACAGACGCCTGAGCCCAACCGCATGTTTGAACTGGGGCAGTGGGCGACGCCAACCCCAGCCTGACCTAATCGCCTGACTTCGTCATCATTGAAGAAAATACCGTGAGCCAACCACACATCATCACCTAGCCAGTCGGTCTGCGCCAGCAAATCAACTGGCCGGACACCGTATGTTTCCAGACAATAGATTTCTTCATCCCTGGTTTCGGCTAGATGCGTGTGCAAGCGCACGCCTTTGTCACGCGCCAAGCGCGCCGTTTCGCGCATCAGCGCGGGCGTGACCGAAAACGGCGAGCAGGGAGCTAGCGCCACGCGGATCATGGCGCCGGGGTTCGGGTCGTGATACAGGTCAATCACTCGCTCGCAGTCCTTGAGAATGTCGTCCTCGCGCTGAACGATCGAATCCGGCGGCAGTCCGCCATCTTTCTGGCTCAAGCTCATGCTGCCGCGCGTCGGATGAAACCGGATGCCGATTTCCTGCGCCGCTCGAATCTGGGCATCTATCAATCGCGTCTGTCCACGTGGAAACAAATAATGATGATCCGTCGTCGTCGTGCAGCCGGAGAGCATCAATTCCGCCATGCCGACGAGCGCGGCCAACCGTACTGCCTCTTCATCTATGCGGGCCCAGACCGGATACAAGCTGACCAACCACTGAAACAACCCGGCATCCAACGCGGGCGGATAGGCGCGCGTCAACGTTTGGAAAAGATGGTGATGCGTGTTGATCAATCCCGGCACAACCACCTTATCGCGAGCATCAATCACGTGCTCCACCGGTATATCAGGCGGCTCGCCGCTGCCTACCTCTTCGATGAACCAATCGTTGATCAGCAGATACCCGTCACAGAGCGGCGGCTCGCCGTTTTTCATGGTCGCCAAACAAAGCGCATTCTTGATCAGCGTCCGCATAGATGGCCTATTCCCCTTGTGTCATATCCCCTTTGTGTCAGTCAATCGGCAAGCGCCATTATGAAACGACTCGGCGAGAAAACTCAAGCAGGATCATCGCCGATGGCCATCGAGGCTTGGGCAACGAACCACAGCTCATCGGCGTGAGCGGCTGATTATCGCTGGCTCGCTGGCTGAGCGAGGAACTGCTTCGCTGTTTCAATCCGGCGCTTCAAGCTCGGATGAGTGTAGAGCCAGAATTCAATCAGCAGCGGCGGGTCGGCTTCAGACAAATCCAGTGTCTCGAATTTTTCAAAGACCGAAAGAGCGGCTTCTGGATGCGGCACCACACGCAAGGCGAACACGTCCGCTTGGTGTTCCATCCGGCGACTAATGCCATTGGTCAACGGCGCAACGACAAAAGTTAACATAGCCACCAACAACAGCAGCAGCGGCAAACTGGCAACATCGGCCAGTTGATTGAAACCAAATCGGCGTTGATACCGCTCGATCAATTGCGGCGTCATGCGATGCAAGAACCACATCCCGACAAGAATCGCCAGAGCGGCCAAGCCAATGCCCTTCCAGATGTGATGAAGTTTGTAATGTCCCATTTCGTGGGCCATGACAAATTCGATTTCCTCCGCCGTGAAGCGTTCGAGCAACGTGTCGTAAAGCACAATCCGCTGCGTATCCCATAAGCCGATGACGTAGGCGTTCGTATGATGCGACTGACGACTGGCATCCATTTGGTAAACATCGTCAGCAGGAATTTGATGCTGGTGAGCCAGCGCCAAGATACGCTGTCGCAGTGCCGGGTCTTTGACCGGCTCAAATCTATTAAACAGCGGCGTGATGAACACCGGCGCAATGGCTACGACAATAATCACCCAGCCGATCAAGACGCCTGAGCCCCATAGCCACCATCGGCGCGGGGCTCGCTCAAACACCGTGTAGATGATCCACACGACCGGCAATCCGAAAACCAACATGACGGCCAGTTGTTTGAACCAATCGCTCAGCCACTCGGCGAATGATTGATTGGCAAACCCGTATCGCGTCTCGCGCCAAAAGACAAACCAATCAAATGGAAAAAGCAACGCGCTCATCAGCAAGATGAACACAGCGGCATACATCGGTACGACACCCCAGCGCCATGGCATCAGGCGGCTAATCCAGTGGCGCACTCGCGCTGACCAGCCCGTCCATATCATCAGCCATAAGACAAGCCACACGTATGCTTGATTGATGAAGTAAAACCAGTACCACCCGCGCGAATACTGGCGAGCAAGTCGCCGACGCTCCTCGCGTTCTGAGCGAGCGGAGGCGGAAGGAACATCAGCACTAGATGATTGGCTGAACGCCACGTCACCTTGCTGCTTTGTCTGCGTTGCGGGAGCGGAACGACTACCGGCCTCAGATGAATGACGAGCTTGCTGAACAAGGGCGGAAAGAACCTCAGAGGAGTTGTTCATCCCGTCCGGACGACGCCCAGAAACGATGAAAAACGCCACAGGCGGGAACGCCTGTGCCACTTTTTCAGATGAGTGAGGAGGTGGTGAATCAACCACCCGTCCGAATGCTTCCATCGGCGATGATAGAACCAAGCCGAGCAGTAGAATGAGCCATCGGATTTTGAACTGCATGATGGGTATGAAGCGTGACGCTCAGGGACGAGCGTTAGAGCGATTTTGATTGCCTTTAGCCTGGAAGTCCCGCATCTTGCTGGCCAATGCACGCTCGACACGTGCCCTCCTAGGACATTGACGGACCGCTCTAGTTGCCAACAAGCACACGGCGACAGACAGCGAGTTGGGCAAGCATGCGAAGCTCAACTGCATTCAATTGCATGGCCAGATACAAGGCACGATCCATATCCACATCGCCCAATGCGTCGAACGCATCCATCACATACTGCTGTAACGATGATTGCTCCAATCCACTGGCGGGTGAAGGTGAAGTCGGTGGATCGGCTCGATTCAAAACGGTGACGGTGAACTGAACGATATCAAAGGCGCGTGATGACTCAAGGCGCAGTGCTGCGAAGGTCAACGGAAACAATGTCTGCCAGAGGTCGCGCTGCTCGCTCGATTGCGTGGCCTGTTGGTACAGCTCCTCAAGCCAAAACAACGCAGCGCCCGATTGGCCTTGGTTGGACAATTTCTGCATGGCCAGTAACGCAACGGCCACGCGCCGTTTGAGCTGAGAGATTTGAGCTATGTAGTGTCGCGTGCGGATAAAGTCATCGGCAGCGATGGCCTGGAGCGCCAATTCTGCATTGATCGTATCGGCAGCGTGCTGATAGATCACGCGGTCTCGGATGCGAGAGAGCATCTGATAGGCTTTTTCGGCATCTCGATGGTGCGCCGCCGTAATGGCTGCGCGGGCTAACTGCTGATCCCGCGTTTGCCCGTGGCTCACTGCCGGAGCGTGATCGAATAGGTTTGTCAACCGGTCAACAGAGCGATCATGGCTGGCTGTTTCCTCGGAGCTGGTGGACCGTTGAGCGACCGGCTGCGCCGACCTGGCATGAGAAACGTTCTCCAACGCTGGCACATGTTCCGGAGCATATCGCTCAAAGAGCGGCAGGCTTTGCTGGATGATAGTCGCGTGATCCGTGGCTGAGGATGCAGAGCGGCCCTGATGGTTGTAGACAATATCTTCGGACGAGTCCCGTTGGGTTAATCGTGAGGCAAGCACATCGAGTAATTGACTGGCCTGCTCCGGATTGATCGTAGAAGCTGCTGAGGGCTGGTCCTCACTGCCTGGCGGGAAGGCAAACTCCAGCAATGAGAGCAATCCTTCGACCCCCGAGTGTTGGTTCTCAAACGAGACTCTCAGCGCCTGATCAAACAGTTGACTGGCCGAATCCGGATTGCTCTGTCGCAGATGATTCAAGAAGGTGCCGAAATCCGACGCTACGCCCTGGCGTAGGCTATCAGTGGCAAGCTGGGCGGCTTGTTCTGGATCGTGTTCGACCAACATGGTGGCCAGCTCAATGAGCTCTGATGCCGTGCTCAGGTCGGCTGAGGCATTGCTCTGGGTGGCGTTTATCTGCTCGATCAACTCTCGTTCCAGGTCACGATCCAGCGGCGCGACCCGACGCAACACCTCTAATCGGAGTTGATGTTTCTGCTCCCGCTCTTGTTCGACTCGCGCTTGTTGGTTGCCAGCGGTAGCCGGATCGTTCACGGTGAGCTTATCAATGATGGCAAAGGCGTGACGAAAATAGTGACGGGCGCGGTCCCGATCATATCGCCATAGGATTTCGCCAATGAGCGAATATCCGATCACCTGCTTGGCGACCTGCGGAACAGTGGGAACGAGTTCGGCAATGTAAGCCACTGTGCTCAATGCGCGTTGGCGCTCATCGGCGCGTTGTGTCAGCCGATCAGAGGACTCAGTTGGCTCAGCCGATCTCACCAACGCAGGCGAGACCAATCCGTTCACCGATATAACGGAGACCACATACCAAATAGTTACCTGTGTCAACATTCTCATTTCTTGTGCCTACTCCACTCGTGGCAAAACCACATGACCACGTTCCGGGCTGACCCCAATTATGCCTACGCGCCGGTCAGAATTCAAGAGACGGCGGTGGATTTGATTTTGTTTCAGGCAACTTTCTAAAAAGCCGTATACGGAGAAGGCCGATTGTGCGTCCTTGGATCATACAGGTCGCGCCTTTGATGTGGAGCTAATATACAGGCGCGGTTGGTCATGATATAATCGCCCGTCTTCACACACTGTGCATTGAGGAGATGAAACGATGCGGGGTCGCTTTTGGCCGGTCGGCGTGTTCACCGTATGGCTCGTCACGGTCATCACCGCGCATGTCCAAAGAGCCGCCGTCAATGGCGTGTCTCAGGGCACATGGTGTCAGCAGTTCGACCCGCAACGAGGGCGTGGCCAGCGTTGGTTCAGCTCGTGGCTCGTCGCGCGGGCTACTGAGACGGTTGGTCTTCGGTCATATCTTGGTGTGCGAGCACACGCAGCGCACGATATGGCGCTCGAATCCGGCGACCGCGCCAGCGTGAGCCGCTAACGATGAAGTCGGCTGGAGGGAAGCAGTCATAGAGCAGACTGATGTTCACTCAACATTCTGTGGCCATTTTCGATAGGAGGTACTCATGTTTCGATTCATGGTGTTGGTAGGATGGCTCGGCATCGTCACTGCATGCGCTCCCAAAGTGGAATATGACCTGCTGATCCGCAATGGCACGATTTATGATGGCAGCGGGGCTGATCCGTTTGTTGGCGATGTCGCTGTAAACGGCGACACGATTGTGGCGCTTGGTTCTTTGAGGAACGCGCGAGGCAAAACGGAAATTGACGCCACCGGGCTGGCTGTTGCGCCCGGCTTCATCAACATGCTCAGTTGGGCGACCGAGTCGCTCATCGAAGATGGCCATGCCCAGTCAGATATTCGACAGGGTGTGACACTGGAGGTGTTCGGCGAAGGGTGGTCTATGGGGCCGCTCAACGACAAAATGAAACGAGAGATGGTCGAACAGCAGGGCGACATCAAGTTTGCCGTCCGCTGGACGACACTGAATGAATACCTCGAATATCTGGTCAGCAAAGGCGTCTCTCCCAACGTCGCATCATTCGTTGGCGCGACGACAGTACGGATTTATGTGCTGGGTTACGAAGATCGAGCGCCGACGCCATCTGAGCTTGACCAGATGCGTATGCTGGTCAGCCAAGCCATGGAGGAAGGAGCATTGGGCGTAGGGTCATCATTGATTTATGCGCCGGCGTTTTATGCGAGCACGGAGGAGTTGATCGAGCTGTGCAAAGTCGCGTCGCGCTATGGCGGCATGTATATTTCACATCTGCGCAGCGAAGGAAATCGCCTGCTTGAAGCAGTGGACGAGCTGATCAGGATCGCACGCGAAGCTAACATTCCGGCTGAAATCTATCATCTGAAAGCTGCCGGCCAGGCCAACTGGGGTAAGCTCGATGAGGTCATCAAGAAAATTGACGCGGCTCGCCAGCAAGGCTTGCGCATCACCACAAACATGTACACCTACACGGCTGGCGCGACCGGACTGGATGCAGCGATGCCGCCATGGGTTCAGGAAGGCGGACTGTCGCAATGGATCAACCGGCTCAAAGACCCGGCCATCCGGCAGCGCGTCAAGCAAGAGATGACCACTCCGACCGACGCTTGGGAGAATCTCTTTTTGGCGGCTGGTTCGCCTGACAAGATTCTGCTGGTCGGTTTCAAGAATGACGCGCTCAAGCCGTTGACGGGAAAAACGCTGGCCGAGGTCGCCGCCATGCGAGGCACGTCACCCGAAGACACAGCCATTGATCTGGTCATCGAGGATGGCAGCCGTGTCGGCACGGTCTACTTTCTCATGTCTGAAGAGAATGTGAGAAAACAAATCGCCCTTCCTTACATGAGCTTCGGTTCGGATGCCGAAGCGCCAACGATCGGCGGTGTTTTTCTCAAATCCAATCCGCACCCGCGCGCCTATGGGACTTTCGCCCGGCTGCTCGGCAAGTACGTGCGCGACGAACGCATCATCTCGCTGCAAGAGGCCGTGCGACGCTTAACCTCCCTGCCGGCAACGAATCTGAAATTGGATCGGCGCGGCGCATTGCAGGTGGATTACTTCGCCGACATCGTCGTTTTCGATCCCAATAAGATTCAAGATCACGCCACCTTTGAGAAGCCACATCAATACGCGACTGGCGTGGTGCACGTCTTTGTCAACGGCGTCGCTGTGTTGAAAAACGGCGAGCATACAGGCGCGACGCCGGGCCGCGTCGTGCGAGGTCCCGGCTGGAAACCACCGGCCCAAACTGGTTCATGAGTTTTGCCCCTATGTTTCGATTCACGTGCGCCAGATCAAAAACAACTGTGCCATGGCGCCTGAGCTTGGTGGCGCTAAGCATCACAGGTCTATTCGGTGCAGCCGTAGCGCAAGAGCCGACGCCTGCTGCGACAGCGCAAGAGCCGACGCCTCCAGCAGAAGCCATCTCGCTACTAGGTCAACCTCTGTATCCGCCGTCGCTGCCGCCATCTCGAAAGCACGCGCTTGAAACCGAGCTGGCAGAGGCTCGCGCCGCGTATGAACAAAATCCAGATGATCCAGAGCGAATCATTTGGCTGGGTCGGCGGACAGCTTATCTGGGGCGTTACCGCGAAGCCATCCAGATTTATACCGACGGCATCAACAAACACCCGAATGATGCCAGGCTCTATCGTCATCGCGGCCATCGGTATATCACCGTTCGTCAACTGTCCAACGCCATTGCTGATCTAGAGAAAGCGGTCACGCTCATTCGTGGTCAGGCAGACCAGATCGAACCGGACGGCCAACCCAACAAGTACAATGTGCCGACCACAACGTTGCATTTCAACATCTGGTACCATCTGGGGCTAGCTTATTACCTCACTGGGGATTTCCGTAATGCGCTTCGCTGCTACCGCCAGTGCATGAAGGTGTCCCGATGGAACGATGATGCGCTTTGCGCGACCAGTCACTGGCTCTATATGACCTACCGTCGGTTGGGACGCGTCAACGAAGCAGCCGCTGTGCTCAAGCCGATTCGTCAACGCATGACTATCCTGGAGAATCACACGTATCATCAACTGCTGCTAATGTACAAAGGGCAGATCACACCGGAGAGATTATGGGCGTCGGTCAAAGAAGACGATCTGGATGCAGCGACGGTCGGTTACGGTATAGGAAATTGGCACTTCTACAACGGGCGACCCACTCAAGCCAGAGCATTTTTTAGACAAGTCATCGAACGGCCCAACTGGGCGGCATTTGGATTCATCGCTGCTGAGGCTGAATTGGCGAGGTCGAAATAATCTCCGCGCTCCGGCGTGGTATCAATCCTTGGCGTGAAGATGGACAACCAGTGGCGATAAACACCGGCAGGAATCACCACTCTCACCCCAGCAGCATACATCGGAAAAAGCAAGGCAGAGAAGTGGCGATAAACACCGGCAGGAATCGCCACTCTCACGCTTTTGCATCGTTCCGCTGTTTCGTAGGTTTTTTCCGGTGAGGTTCACAATCAGACAGAACGCCGAGAGCCTCTGCGCGCCTCACGCCGAGCTGTTTGGCAAATGACGGCTCCGGCTTGAGTGATCAATCCTCACTCATGTATCATTGCGGCTGAGCGGGGGAACTTGAAAAAGCTAACTGCTGATTTACCAAAGGAGGTGGGAAGATGAAACATTTGCACCGAGTATCTCTTTGTATCACGGTGTTGGGTTTGATGATGATTGGGTTTGCTCCTGCTGCATTCGCTCAGCAGGCCAAACTCATACAGGAAAATCAGGCGCTCGACCAGCAATGGTTAGAGGCATTCAATCGCAGCGATCTGGATGGTGTGATGAAACATTATTGGAACAGCCCTAACCTGGTCACGATCTTCCCCGATGGCAAGGTCAACAAAGGATGGAACGAAACGCGCCAAGCGTTACAGCAGTTTTTCGACCAAATTGAGTGGCACCGGCTAGAGTTTACGGACGGCGGCCACTGGGTTTCGGGCAAAGATGTGTACGGTTGGGGCATTGGAACACACACAATCAAGTGGAAGAATGGTCCTGAGACGAAGGTCTCTTTGCACTCCACTGATGTGCGACAGAAAATTGGTGGCAAGTGGGTCTATGTGCGCGATCACGTCGGCGCCGTTCCGCCCGATACATCTCCTCGCCCCACCGACAGCCTGTACAAGCGGCTCGGCGGCTATGACGCGCTGGCTGCCGTGACCGATGACTTTCTAGGCCGACTCTTGGGCGACCCCCAATTGAAGAAGTTCTTCGGCGGCGTCAGCACCAATAGCGCACAGCGCATCCGGCAGTTGGTTGTTGACCAATTGTGCGCAGCTACTGGGGGCCCCTGCTTCTACATTGGCCGTGACATGAAAGCCTCTCACGCCGGCTTGGGTATTTCTGAGTCGGATTGGGACAGGGCGGTCGCACATTTGGTGGACACACTCAATAAATTTATGGTACCGGAGCGCGAGAAGAGCGAGGTGCTCGCGGCGCTCTCCGGTCTGAAGAAGGATATTGTCGAGAAATAGCGACGTTCAGCCAGCGGTCTCAGCCGTCCGAATGTCACCGGAAGGTTGACGGTAGGTAATTGGCGCATCAAGAACATCGCAACGTGGGCCTCAGCCATCCGAATGTCACCGGAAGGTTGAGGCCCCTGGCGAATGCTACACTTCGTCAAGCAAGCACGTTGACTGAGCCATCCGAATGCCATCGGAAAGCCGAGGCCCATATCTGATGGGTGAAGCCGAAGAATATGCCATTTGAGTTTCAGCAACTCGATATCCCAGATGTGATTCTGATTCAATCGCAACGCTTCAGCGACGCGCGCGGCGCGTTCGCTGAAACCTACAAGCGGTCCGAATTTGCTGCGCACGGCATTCCCGAATTTGTTCAGGACAACCTCTCGCAATCGGTGCGGAATGTCGTTCGCGGACTTCATTATCAAAGCCCGCCCAGAGCGCAAGGCAAACTCGTCATGGCGTTGCGGGGCGAGGTGTTCGATGTCGCCGTTGATATTCGTCGAGGTTCGCCGACCTTCGGGCGCTGGGTTGGCGTGAGACTTTCCAGCGAGCCATTGACCATGCTCTATATCCCGGCCGGGTTTGCTCATGGCTACTGCGCGTTGAGCGACGAAGCCGATGTGCTGTACAAGGTCACCGATGAATACACGCCTGAACTGGATCGCGGCATCCTGTGGAACGATCCTGATATAGGCATTCGCTGGCCTGTGCAGCATCCGATTCTGTCGGCGAAAGATGAACGCCTGCCTCGACTCAAGGACGCCGACATACCATTCTTCTACGACCCACCTTCGATATGAAGCATGCTCAACCACGGGCGCCTGCCATATCGCAGCACGCACGCACCATTGAGTCCACCCGCCTTTGGTATGAAATGCGTCACCGGTGGACGAAGGTTGAGTCAGTTGCGGCTGGCTTTTGCTTAGAGCGGCTTGCGAATGAGTTTGTCTTGGGAGCGCGCGCTTGCAGCGTGCATCAGCCCGCAGGATGCAGGGCTCCCAAGCTCAAGGCAATTGAAAATCGCTCCCGAGGCATGGAAAAGTCAATCTCCTCGTAGACCAACCCTCCGGCTATCGCCAATCACATGCGCCGATGCGACTACGGCGCGGGAGCACTACGCCAAACAGGAACCTGCACTGCGGCTATCGCCAATCAAATGCGTCTACACGGCTCAGGTTGAGGACCTGTTGATCTCGACCGGTTTGCAAATCAATGTAATGCAGAACTGTGTAGAATTGGTTCAGGCTCAATACCTTTTGATAGAGGATGCCGCGTCCGTCTGGAGAAAAAGTTGGCCGGTAGTTTATCAAGCCGTCGTTGACCGACAGCCGCTGCTCATTTGTTCCATCGGTGCGAATGCGATAGATGTTCCACCCGTGATAAAGGCTCACG
>JANWZE010000013.1 GCA_025054955.1 Blastocatellia bacterium
GGAATTCGTTCCATGCTGTTCATCGTTCATCGTTGAGGGTTATCTCAGATTGCTCATTGAGCAATGACCAGGCATCAGCAGCGCGGACTGCCTCTGGTAATCGGCGTTTGGTGGTCAACAAAATGCCGGAGGATTGCTCTCGACGGAGGTTCCCGTGCGTTGCTCGCAGCACCGCCACCACATCCAGCAGAGCGCTTCCGTCGTAATAGCCGTCTTCAAAACTCACCAGCACGCTGGCGGGGTGTTCGACATGGTTGGTGAGTCCTTCCCAGAGGCGGCGCACGGCGTCCGGATAGATGTGCGCATGCGTGGCTTCAAACAGATCAGCATCTGCAATGAATCCATCAGCGCGGACGCGTCCCTGCCGTTGCAGTTCGGCGATGATCGGATTCAGTTGAAGCGGATCGCCCACATCCGTGACATAGCTGTAGTAGCCGTCCCGGTGCACGATACGCGCCCGCCCGGAGCGGGCGACCAGATAGACGGTGTCGTGTTGTTTGTAAGCGGCCAGGTCAACGCCCGGCGTGCGCGCGGCCGCCACGGCCACATGCTGCTCGTAGGCTTCGCGTGTATAAAGGACGGCGCAACCAACCAGTCCGTAGCGCGGTTGAACGACGCTGCGCTCATCTTTCATCCCTGAATCGAGTCGAAACCCCAGGCGTTCCAATTCAGGTTTCAGATTGACTTTGCGGTAGCGGGTGAAATGATTGCCGTGATCGGAAAAGAGCGTGATGTCTACCTGCCCGTTCGCCTTCCGGATGAGCTGCTGGCAGGTTTTATCCAGCGTAGCAAGGAAATTGCGCAGGAGCCACTCACCACCAATGTGCGCCAGTGGATCAGTGGAGCCAAGATAGGCAATGAACGTAGAAGCGGTTGACTTTTCAAACTTCCGGCGAATTTTCATCAGTGTCAGCCGCGCATCGAGCCAGGGGCTTACCGGCGGCACTGCATACTCCAGCGTCATGGTGACACCCGATGGATGGTAATCGAATAGCTCGCGAAATGTGCCTTCAATGAACGTCTTTCGCCGGAAACGCGCGAAGAAGCCGCCGCGCATCCGGTCACTTGTGGGGTCATAGTAGTAGTCCTCGTACCCTCGCGCTTCGGGTGCGCCCAGCGGTTGGAGAATTTCAATCACAGCAGGATTCGTCAGCGTCGGAAACGGAGCGATCAACCGCGCCGGCGGTTGGAAAACGCGAAACTGCCCTTGGTCATACATCTTCTGGAGCGTCGAGAATCCAACACCATCCAAGCAGATGATGAGATGGCGCCGGACAGATGCGCCTTCACTCCTTAAGGAACGAGCAGATTGGTCATGGCACGTGGCTGATGAATTCCACCCGATCATCGGATGGGCCAGTATAACCAATGTGAAACGTTTCAGCATCCGTGTGAGTGCTCTTTTCATCATGCTCTTTTATGACCGGCGCATTTTATCACGTTCGATCAACTCATTCACCGTTGCCCGATCGTCCGAGAGAACTTAATGGCATTCGCGCGAGCCGGATGTCAACAGCATCGGCGGTCGGCTGCTTGATTTTGGCGATGCCCGCCTTTTCATCTTTCAGCCTCCTCTTTCGGCGAAGGCACAACACCCCCCATCGGAGCCGTGGCGCGCGTGTCGGCGCCCTGGGCGTCTGATTTTCTGTTTGGCCCCGAATGGCATTGAGCCGGTTGTTCACGGACGTGCGGCTGCACATTCCACTCCTGTCTTGAACTGACCTTCTCATCAGCGCAGAAACAGCGTCGAATCGCTCGCAGCGGCGATTGATCAAATGGAGTCTTTAACGTTCGTCTCAAGCCCGCCAGGACGACCATTGACAAGTAGGCTGACACTCTATAGCTTCATGACCTCCTTTCGAGAGCCGGCGACGAGAGGTCTTATCGGAATTCATCATGCACCCAACGCTTCCAGTGCTGATTGATCGAGGAAACGCTCAAGAAGGAATTTTTCTCGTTCGAGCGCCGGCCATTGGGCTTTATCGGCTTGCGCCGCGCGTCGGAGCAATGCTCAGTCCCGGCAGTGTTGTGGGGCGGCTGCGTGTATTGCACCGGGATTACGAGTTGCTGTTACCGCCAGATGTTTGGGGGCAGGTCGGTCGGGTGTTAGTTGAGGATAAGATCACGCCGGTTGAATATGGGCAAGTGTTGTTTGAGTTGCGCCAGCGTGGGGTAGAAGCCACGCTGGCAGAGGGCGACCTGGCTGCTATCGAGCGCGTCCCGGCTGGTGAAGGCGGCATAGCAATTGTCTCGCCAACCGATGGCGTCTTTTACCTGAAGCCCCATCCAACCGCTGAGCCGTATGTCCGCCTCAATGACCGCGTCAGCGAAGGACAGGTGTTAGGCTTAGTCGAAGTGATGAAATGTTTCAACCCGATTCAATATGGCGGGCCAGACTTGCCCGAGCAAGCAGAAGTGGTAGAAATTTGCGTTGCCGACGGCGCCGAGATTAAATCCGGTCAAGTATTGTTCCGTGTGCGGTCAGCAACTCAGGAAACAGGCCAGACAACCTGATGGAACCAACACGCAAGCCCCGTGTCAAGATTTGTTGCATTAGCAGTGTAGAGGAAGCCTGGATGGCCATCCGGCATGGCGCGTCAGCGTTGGGCTTGGTCTCTGAGATGCCGAGCGGTCCTGGCGTCATTGCTGATGAATTGATTGCCGAGATTGCAGCGATTGTGCCGCCGGGGGTGGCTTCCTTTCTGCTGACGAGCCGGCAGGACGCGGCAGCAATCATTGAGCAGCAACGGCGGCTGGGCGTCAACGCAATTCAAATCTGTGATCGGCTTCACTCAGGTTCCTACCAAGAGATTCGCGCAGCATTGCCCGGCATCCGTCTGATTCAAGTGATTCATGTGACAGGCCAGGAGTCATGGGCTGAAGCAGTGGCTGTTGCCCCGCATGTGGACGCATTGTTGCTGGATTCAGGAAATCCATCGTTGCCGGTCAAAGAGCTGGGCGGGACCGGACGGCTGCATGATTGGCGCATCAGCCAGCGCATTAGGGAATCGGTGAGCGTGCCGGTCTTTCTGGCCGGCGGTTTGACTCCTGAAAACGTGACTGACGCCATCCGCTGCGTCGGCCCATTTGGCCTGGATGTATGTAGCGGCGTTCGCACTGACGGAAAGCTCGATCCCGTCAAGCTGGGTCGGTTTTTTGCTCGCGTTGCTGCCTACGCAGAGAGCGGGTCCGATGGACTGTAACGGGTGTTTCACTCTAGTCCGACTACTAGAGTCAGCATTGCAAAAATGAAACGATTTTTTCATTGTGTCACGGTTCACTGCTGGTGACCTGAATCGGTAATCCTTCCAGGATCAGTCAATAAACCGACGGCAGGCAGCAGCTCCATTCTCGGCACATGAGTTGCTCAATCAAGTGCGGCAGCCAAAAGCATGACAGCCGAGTGGATGACAGACCGTTTGGTAAGATTGGAAACTGACACATCGGCGTCAGGTTTTTGGTAAACGCCAAATCTTTGTTAAAGGAGAGAAGCGGCAATAGAGGAACGCAGCCGATCATGGAACAATGCGACGAGCATTGTCTGAATTACTCAGGCTGATTCCTCGAACGAAAATTTCGGTTCATTGACACCCGTACCTAGAATCACTGGTTACAGGCTTCAATCGGTTGATCGAGCCGGTTGAAGCCTGTGCTATTTCTGAGGGCTTGTATCGAGGCGTTCACTTTTCACAGGATTGACAGGCTCTCCGGCCTGCGGCTACTTTTGGTTTGTGCAAAGCTTGATCTCATTCACGCCAAGGAGCGCCTGTTTATGACAAGACCCATCGCTTTTATGTTATTGCTGAGTGCTGCGTTGTTGAGTTGGAACAACGCGCCTGCCACCGCCTCTGGCCGAACGCCTTCGATCCAGGTTGTGCCCAATGAGTTGATTGTCGGGTTTCACCGAGGCGTCCTTGTCCCGGAGCGAAATCTCTACGACAAGGCACTCACCGACGTGCCCAATCCGGTGTTGTCACACTTGAGGACGACGCAAGGTCTGATCGGTGTTGAGCGGCTCATTCCTGATGAAGTGCCGCGCGTGTCGGCTAAGGCTGCTCCGGTTTTGCCCAACCTGGCTGGACGCACGCCGACGTTGGATGACGTTGCGCTCATTTTCAACTACTACGGCATGGATCGTGTATTTCTGCTGCGCTTCTCGCGGACGATTGATCCATGGCAGATGGCCGAACAACTGGAGCGTGACTATCCGGGTCTCGTCGAGTATGCTGAGCCTAATATCATCCGTCAATTGGACCTCATCCCCAATGATCCGCGCTTTCCTTTGTCTTATCACTTGCTTCATCGTATCACTGATCCGACGCGTCGCGCCGACATCCGCGCGCCGGAAGCATGGGACATTACCGTCGGCAGCAATGCTGTTGTTATCGCGATACTAGATACCGGCGTGTTTTTTGACCACCAAGACCTGGCCGGCGGGAAACTGTTGACCGGGCGCAGCCTGACCGGCGGCTCCGGGCGACCCAATGATGTAGTCGGGCATGGCACCGGCGTGGCCGGTGTTGCTGCGGCCAATAGCAATAATGGACTGGATGTGGCCAGTGTATGCTGGAATTGCAAACTACTGCCGGTGCGCGTGTGCGGTACGAACGGTTGCCCATTGTCGGCTATTGCCAGTGGCATCAGTTATGCCGTTACACAAGCGCCCCAGGGCGTGAAAGTCATCAACATGAGCTTTGGCGGGCCCAGCTCAACTCAGACTGAAGTCCGCGCGATTCAGAGCGCCTTGGCAGCTAATATCATGTGCACGGCATCGGCCGGTAACGGTGGAGAGGATGGCATTGGCGATAACAACGACGAAGGGTTACATTTCCCCAGCAGTCACTCCGTTGACTTTGCTAACGTGATTGCCGTTGCGGCCTCCAATCGCTTTAACCGATTAGCTTCATTTTCCAACTTCGGCAAAGAGACGGTCACGCTGGCAGCGCCCGGCGATGGTATCTGGACGACCGTGCCAACCGATACGAATTTGGAATTGGGCTTTGCAGCAGGTGTTGCTCAACTAAGCGGCACATCGTTCGCTGCGCCGGTTGTAGCCGGTGCCGTCGGTCTGCTCTATTCTCAATTTCCAAACATCACCGTGCAGGAAATTCGCGCGCGATTGATCGGCAGCGTGGATCGTTTTGACGTGTTTGCCAACACCACGGTCGCCGGTGGCCGGCTCAATGCCTTCCGCGCCTTAGAAAACGATTTGAACCCGCCGGCGGCGGTGATGGATTTGGCGGTCGAGCCGGGCCAGTCAAGCAAGCTCGTGTGGACGGCGCCGGGCGATGATGGGTTGGATGGGCAGGCCGCGTTTTATGAGATTCGCTACTCACGCCAGCCGATTACGGCAGCCAATTTCGATAAGGCAGCGAAGCTTGAGCATCGGCTCTTTCCGGGCGCGGCAGGCGCTGCTGAGTCGCTCGCTCTTCCAAATTTGCCATCGGGCACGTATTACTTTGCCGTTCGAGCCATTGACAATGTCGGCAACAAAGGCCCGGTGTCACCCTCCGTCCGCGTTCATCTGAACTGATGATGACGTTGCGATGAATCATCAGCCGGCGTGTGGATGCGTCTGAGCCACACGTCGGCATCCCTCTCTGGTCATGGCCTTCGGACTTCCACTGCCTCAGCATAGACCGTTTGATGTGGTCGGCCTTGGCCTCAATGCGATGGATTACCTCATCACAGTCCCATACTACCCCGCTTTCAATTCAAAAGTCGAATTCCTCAATTACGCAGTGAAGCCGGGCGGTCAGGTTGCCACAGCGATGGCGGCGCTGGCGCGGTTGGGCGCGCGCGTCCGCTACATTGGCGCTGTCGGTTCTGATGATGTGGGTCAGAAACAGATCGCTTCGTTGGTGGAAGCCGGCGTTGAATGTTCGCGCGTGCGCGTGGTTGATCAAGCCAGCAGCCAACTCGCGTTCATCATCATTGATCAGCGGACGGGAGAACGCACGATCATCTGGTCGCGTGATGCGCGGCTCGCCATACAGCCGGATCACTTAGATCACGAGGCCATCACTGCCGGTCGCATTCTTCATCTGGACGGCCATGATGTCGCTGCCGGCGTTCAAGCAGCGCGGTGGGCCCGCCAGGCGGGCATGCCGGTTGTGATTGACGTAGACAATGCCTATCCGGGAATCGAAGAGCTGCTGCCGCTGGTTGATTATCTCGTTACATCAGCCGATTTCCCTCAGCGCGTGACGGGACTAACCGATCATCGCGAAGGCTTGAAGGCGTTGAAAGAGCGGTTCGGTAATTATTTCGTTGCGATGACCCTCGGCGCGGACGGCGCGCTTGCCTATCACCAAGGCCAGTACGTTCACGTCCCCGGCTTCCAGGTCGAATGTCGTGATACAACGGGCGCGGGCGATGCGTTTCATGGCGGATTCATTTACGGACTATTGCAAGGGATGAGCCTGATCGAAACGCTGCGATTTGCCAATGCCGTCGCGGCGCTCAATTGCCGTGAACTGGGAGCACGCGGCGGCTTACCAACGCTCGAGGAAGTAGAAGCCTTGCTGCGTGCGCAATGAGCAGGAGCCACGATTGACGGGTCGCTATTTCTTGAATAAGTTGCTCAACACAAACCAGACATTCTCTTTTCGTTCACGCAAGCGCCGATAAAAGTAAGGCGCCCAGTGCGGCCCATAGGGGACATACGTGCGGATGTGATACCCTTCCTGCGCGAGCCTTTCTTGTGAATCAACCCGAATGCCGTAGAGCATCTGAAATTCGAATCGGTCACGACTGATCTGCTGCTCCGCCACAAATGCTTTGACGGCATTGATGATCAGCTCATCATGCGTGGCAATGCCCGGATAAACGCCCTCGGTGATGAGCCGTTTGGCCAGCTTGATAAACATCGGACGGATTTCTTTATCCATGCTTTGAAAGGCGATCTCGCGCGGTTCTTTGTAGGCGCCTTTGCAGAGCCGCACGCGAATTTTCTGACGATTCATCGCTTCGATGTCTGCTTCGCTCCGACGCAAGTAGGCTTGAATGACGATGCCAACATTGGAATTCTGTTCACGGAGCCGATACAAAAGGTCTATCGTGCGCTGCGTGTACGGCGAGCCTTCCATATCAAGGCGAATGAAAATATCGTGCTCGGCGGCCTTCGCTACAACGGGCGCGATGAGCTGATAGCAAACCTCGTCGCTGACATCCATGCCAATTTGTGTGGGTTTGATCGAGATGTTGGCGTCCAGTCGCGCGCGCCGAATATGATCAATCACGCCGAGGTATTCGTCGCGGATTTGTTCGGCGACGGTTCGTTCTTTCACGTGCTCGCCGAGCATGTTCACGGTCACATGAATGCCTTTGTCGTTAAGCTGCTGAATGACCGGAATGGCGGCGGTGAAATCCTCGCCCGCTACGAAGCGTTTGGCGAGAAAGAATAGGCTCATATTGTTATTCCTTGTTGGATTTTGGTTGGAACTTGGAGCGTAGTTATATTCGCCAATCTGAGACTTGTCAACCAGCGTCACTTTGGCTCGTTGCGCCAATGCTCGTCATTGTCGGCACGGCCACCATGGCGCTGATCGGCTGCGATAGGTGTTGCATGCTGGGTTAAGCGGACCTGAGATGGCGGCGCCACCTGGGCTGCCACATCGGGTCGCGCCGGTTGCTGTTGCCGCTCGGCTGTATTATTATGCCCGCCGTCATGAGCAACGATTACCGATCACTCACGTGGGAGTGCGCTGACGCAGTCGCTGAGGTCGTACTGAGAGGGCCGGGCAAGGGCAATGCGATGGGGCCGGACTTCTGGCGCGAGGTGCCCGAAGTGTTCACCGCGCTGGATCAAGACGAGACGGTCCGTGTGGTGATCCTGCGCGGCGAGGGCAAACAGTTTAGTTACGGACTTGACGTGATGGCCATGATGAACGAGCTGGGGCCGCTCGTCATGGGCGAGCTTGGAGCAGCCAGCCGAGCGCGACTGCTGGAGCTGATTGGCCAGATGCAACGGGCAACCAACCGCATCGCTCATTGTCGAAAACCGGTCATTGCCGCCGTCCACGGGTGGTGCATCGGCGGTGGACTCGATGTCATCGCAGCCTGTGACATTCGGCTCTGTTCCGCCGATGCGAGGTTCAGCTTGCGTGAGGTCAAGTTAGCCATCGTGGCTGACATCGGTAGCCTGCAACGATTGCCATATATCATCGGTGAAGGCCACACGCGCGAACTCGCGTTCACAGGCAAAGACATTGATGCTGCTCACGCTCTGCGAATTGGGCTGGTCAATACTGTGTATGACTCACCCGAAGCGTTGCTCGACGCGGCGCGACAGATGGCCCGCGACATCGCTGCCAATCCGCCGCTTGTTGTGCAGGGAATTAAGCAGGTGATGAACTATCGCACCGACAGCGCCGTCGCCGATCAATTGCGTTACGCCGCTGTGTGGAATGCAGCGTTTTTGCCGTCAGCCGATCTGGCCGAAGCGATTGCTGCGCTCAGCGAGCGACGCGCGCCGCGTTTTCAAGGAGAATAATCGCGAGAACAATGGCCAAAGGAACAACGATCACAAGGACACAAATCAGGTGATGACTATTCACGCAAACAGGATCAATGGCGCATGAGCAATCGAATTTTTCGTGATGATCTACTCAAGGACAAAGTGGCGTTCATTACCGGCGGCGGCAGCGGCATCGGACTGCGCATGGCTGAACGCTTCGCTGAGCATGGCGCGCGGCTGATGTTAGTTGGACGCACGCCGGAAAAATTGGATCACGCGGTCGAGCAGATTGAAGCTGCTGGCGGCAAGGCCATCCGCGCTGTGGCTGATGTCCGCGATTATGCCGCGGTGGAAGCGGCGCTGGCCGCTACGCGCGAGCAGTTAGGCGAAATTGACATCGTCGTGTGCGGCGCGGCTGGCAATTTTCCGGCGCCGGCGCTCGGCATGTCAGCCAATGGGTTTAAGTCGGTTGTTGATATTGATCTGCTTGGTACGTTTCACACGTGTCGCGCCGCTTTCCAGCATCTGCGCAAGCCGGGCGCCTCGATCATTGCCATCTCGGCAACGCATGCCTTCATGCCGGTGATGCTTCAATCGCATGTCTGCGCTGCCAAAGCTGGCATTGATATGCTTGTCAAAGTGCTGGCTATGGAATGGGGACCGGTTGGTGTGCGCGTCAACTGTATATCACCCGGCGCGGTTGATGATACTGAAGGGATGCGGCGGCTGACGCCAACCGACGAGATGAGACAGAAACTGATCAATACAATTCCGCTGCGCCGGTATGCGACCAAGGACGAGTTAGCTGATCTGGCTCTTTTCCTCTGCTCGGAGTCAGCCACCTATATTACCGGCGCTGTGTTTGTCTGCGACGGCGGTCAGTCGTTGATGGGATCAGGCGCGTTCGCTCAAGCAATGGGACTGTAGCCGATGGCCCCATTGCCGGCGTTACGTCGGGTCTCGTACCGGCAGTCAGGAGGAAGGCTATGGGTGATGAAGCGACGCCCGCCAGCGATTTATCCGTCTCAAGACCGCTTTTCATAGAGCATCTCGACATACTGGCGACGCGCCAGGAGTTCCAGCCTTCCACTTACACAGAGGCGCGGAGACATGGAGACGCAATCAGGCCTCACACGGAGGCACAAAGACCACAAAGAAGAAATCTTGGTGTCTTTGTGTCTTTGTGAGAGCCATTGAAGCGTGATTGTGTTCGCGTGTGATGCGTCATGTTCAATTTTCGTTCATAAGTTTCTCACAGAAAGACGCGCAGAGACGGGGCGCAATCAGGCCTCACACGGAGACACAGAGGCCACAAAGAAATCTTGGTGTCTTTGTGTCTTTGTGAGAGCCATTGAAGCGTGATCGTGTCCGCGTGTGATGCGTCATGTTATAGCTTGATCCGAGCGACGGTCAATCTCTTTGACGCAGCGTAATCGTTTCAAATTTTGTGCTTGAAAGAGAGGGATTCCTCTGGCAAGCTGTAATACTTTTAAGGAAAATGCTTGCCGGAGGAAGCCCAATGCAGCGATATATTATTCCCATTGTAAAGGAAGAAGCGCAAGTGGATCGGCGATGTCCCACCTGTCAGAGAGAGAGCGGGCATATCCATCAGCGAGAGGAGCGAGGGGTGGTGGATATCCGGCTGGGGCGGGTGCTGAAGTGGCGGATGCAGTGTGGGCGGTGTGGGCGGACCTGGACGTGCCAACCGGAGGGGATCAAGGCGCATTCTGAGCGGAGCCAGCGGGTGCGGGCCTTGAATGTGTTGCTGTATGCCCTGGGGCTCAGCTATCGGGCGGTGGCGGCCGTGCTCTGGAGTGTGGGAGCGCCGGAGAGTCCCGTGTCGGTGTAGCGACGATTGAAATGACAGCCCCGATCCCACCGTCGCTGCCGCGACGAACAACCCGTGATGAGACGCCTAGCGTGCTGAAGTGCACGGCTACAGTCACTCGGCCGCTCCGCGGCCAGCGTATGGTCCAGCTTCCCCTTATGCACACGCTACCACACGTGAGCGGGCGTCCACACAGCGACGCCCCTACAAACGCGCGTCGCCGCAACACAAAAACACCACACGTCAGTGGGCAGTCCCACAGCGACGTCCTTACAAAGAACGTTATCTTTTCCGCTGCAATTGGGTATTACTTGACGACAGATACTCCGCCGTCGTACCGCCGAATAGTGGCCGGTTCTACCTTGATTGACACCTGCTCGCGCGAGCGGGCAGCGGGCGCTGCTGCGCCCATCATCAGGTCGGCTGTGATACCCGAATTGGCGATGAACGGAAGCCGCGACTGATCACTGGCGATCATCATGCGACCGTAGGTTCTCCCTCCGTCGGTTGAAATGAACGAGCGACGAAAGCCGGCCTTATCCACATCAAACGGGATATGCTGACCTTCAGTCGGATTAACCAGCTCGAACCCGACATACAGATCACCTGAGAGAATCGTCAAACCAGGGCCACTGATGAAGTAGCTAATGAGCGACGTCTCTTCCACCGAGGGGATACGAACCTTGCGCCGGAAGACCTCACGCGCTCTGCTGGGGTCGCCGCTGCCGGTCGGGTCAACCAGCACAAGCATGTCTTGTCGCCGACTCGACACAGGTCCGGAGAATTGAAAGAGGTTAATTGCATCGAGCGTTGCCGGGTACTCGGCCGGCGTGATGCGTTCGAGCACAAGTAATCGTTCAGCGTCCAGCTCATCCGGGTCAATCGCCGTGAATCGTCCGTAGCCGTTATTGTCATAGCGCACAAACTGATTTTCTTCGCGTCGGAGGCTGCCCGGTCCCGACACGGTGAGCTTCAGTTCGTACGTAGCCGGCCCCGACCAATCCGCCGGATCGTAATTGCTAATGGCCAGGTAGTAGCGTGAGCTGCGCGGCAGCGGCTGTAGCAGGCCTTGCGTTTCGTCGTCGCGCGTCGAGTATGTATAGAGCAATCGGTTGAGCAGCCGTTCTGGATTCGCGTTCGTGGCGGCATGCGCATGAAGTGTCAGCCCGTCGAACAACACGTGCTTGCTGATGTCGGTAAATATCCAGGCATCCATGTCGGCTTCCTCCGGCCAGCTCATCTGAATGCTCAGCTCGGTCGGATTTTGGACCTCGATCACATACCAATCTTCGATGTCATCATCGAGTGAAAAGAGAAAGTCCAGCTCATCAACATACGAGCCGCGATCTTCGCGTGCAGCGCGTCCCCGGATGGTGGTCGTCATGCCGATGCTCAATGGCACTTGCTGTGCTCGCTCTTTGATGTCATTCGGCTCAGCTTCAGTAACGATCAGCTCGCGTTGCGCGCCGACAGGGGATATGACTGAAGGAACGCCAACGCCGATCAACATACAACAGAAAACCATCCATGTATTCAAGATTACTCGTCGCATAACAAACTCCTTGGCAAGACCCTCGATCCACGATAGACAACGGTGCATGAGGCTCAGCCAGCGCGATAGCCGTCGGTGACTAGTCTTGGATCAAGGGTCCTGGCCTCTGCCATCCCCTAGAGCGGTTTTCAATTCTCTTAGCCTGGAGGCCCTGCATCTTGCGGGCTGATGCACGCTGCAAGTGTGCACTCCCAGCGTCAACGTCATTGGCAAACCGCGCTAGAGGAATCGAACCGGTTCAAATCGCCCGCCCAAAATGTCGCGTGCGCTGACGCCGAACCATTGCTCCAGAATGGTCGTGTAGACCGAGCGGAAATCAATGCTGTGCTTCATGTCGTCCTCGTCATACAAATCGGTCAGATTCGGATGCACGCCGTAAATTCCGCCCTTGACCGCTCCGCCGACGATCAACTGCGGCGCCGCTGCGCCGTGATCCGTGCCGATGTCCGCGTTCTGTCTGACTTTGCGTCCAAACTCAGACCATGTCATCAGCAGCACACGATTGGCCTGTCCGAGCCGCACCATGTCACGATAGAACGGGTCAATCGCTCCCGACAACGTGGCCAGCAAGCTGGCATGATCGTAGCTCTGCGCCGTATGTGTATCGAAGCCACCCATGGCGACGTAAAAGATGCGTGTGCCCAGATTCGCTGCGATAATCTGAGCGACTTGCCGCAGCGCCCCGGCCAATGGATTGTTGTCCGGATAGACAATCGTCGGGTCAGGCGTGTAATTCTGCGCGCTGCGTTGAACCGCTTGTGTGCTTTCGTACAATTCCAGCGCCGTCCGGCGAATGTGCTCATAGAGCGTCTGCTCAGGCGCACCCACGCGATTCAGCGCCAGAAATGTTTGCACCTTATTGGCAGCATCAGCGTCATCACCGGCATAAATTTGGTATTCATCCAGATTGTCAATGCCGGGAATAACACGGTTCTGCGAACGCAGCATCAACGGCAATTCACCGCCCACGGAGACCGCCAAGAAGGGATTGTCCACAGAGGGATATGCGACATCCAGATAATCGCCCAGCCAGCCGGTCTTTTCAATCCGCTCAGGATTAGCCGTATGCCAGATGTCTTGCGAACGAAAGTGTGACCGATTCGGATTGGGATAGCCGACGCCTTGGATGACGGCAACAGGTTTTTCCGGCCGATCATAAAGCGCCTTGAGCGGGGCCATCGCCGGATGCAATCCGATGCGATGATTGGCTGCATCCGCGCCGAGCGGCAATATCTCTGCTTCAGGCACGGAGAGTTGAGGTCGCGCATCGCGATACAAACTGTGCAACCGCCCGCTGGCCGGGATCACCGTGTTTAATCCGTCATTGCCGCCGTCCAGTTGAACAACCACCAGCACATTGTTGGTGGTGCTCAGCGCAGCAGCGGCGGTCAAGGCGCTGGCTGAGGCTTGCTGTGTGCGGCGGAAGAAGGCGTGCTGACTCAGTCCGACGGTCAGCACAGTGCAGCCACTCGTTTTCAGAAAATCACGTCGTGTTGTTTTACCCATAGGTCCTCCATCAAAACCCGACATCGAAGCGCACAACGGCCAACAATCTCTCAACGTACCCAAGCGCCGACCCGGACCGGCGCAGACCGGAAGAACGACGGGTCAACACTCGATGGCGTTGGTATGTTTGCTCACGTGCGTATGTCTCCGATTTCGGATTTCGGATTTGCCGCCCAGCGGCGTCTAGTGCAAATGAAATGCCGGCATCGTCAAGATGAGAAAGATCAACCCTTGGACCTTTTTTCTCTCGACGTCTCCGCCCAGTCCATTGGCTGGCGTATTCAAGTATTGAACGAGCGCCTGCCGCAGCTCCGGCGCAACGCTCGATTGAAGCAACAATCGGGTGAAGTAGTCCACATACGGCTCTTTCGGCGCCCTTGTGAAATTGCTGCCTTGAAATAGGCCGTTGTCCAGCAGAATTTGTCGCACGTCAATGCCGCCTTGTTGTGGCCATCGCGCGTCGGCAATCTGCGCGGCCAGATTGATACGGCTCAAGTGCAACGTGGTATTGATCCAGTTGGGGCCGTCTTTCCATCCACCGACGTTGGGCGGTCGAAATAGCTGTTGCCCCATCTTTCGCATGGTTTCTGGGAGTCGGTAGACGATTGGCAAATCATCCCGGTCGGCGTTCTGCAGAATCAATCGCATAGCGCCCGGATTGAGCAGCCGGTAGGCGCTGACCAGGTATTCGGTTGGACTTTTGATCTGCGCCCTGAAGGCCTTCTCTGAATAAAATGCCTCGGAGCTGGGATTGCCCGGCGTGAATATCCGGCGGAGCATCTGACGAATGCTATATCTTTCTCCGCCATGCACGCCGTCGAACACATCAGCCAGGTCGTTGATCACCTCTGGCTCGGGGTTATCGTAGCCGAAGAATTTGAACAGGCGATAGCCGAGGTAGCGTCCGCAGGCGCTCTGCGGTTGACCAGGCCGCTTGTACTGCACAATCACATCAAACAGCCGACGACCATCGCCGCTGAAAGTAACGCCCAACACCTGATAAGGACCGTAATCGTGCACGTCGCGGCTGCTGTTGAAGAAGAACCGACGGGGAAAATTATCCGGATTGTTTTCGCCCGGCATGTGCACGGACCAGCCAGTGAGCGCGCGCGAGGCTTGCCGCACGTCGCGCTCTGTATAATTCGGCTCGCCGGTGACGGGATCAAACACGCCGAGCGAGAACAGTTCGAGCAACTCGCGCGCATAGTTTTCGTTGCTGCCGACTTCTGGCGTGTGCTTATGATTCTCCCAATTATCCAGCCAGAACAACATCGCCGGGTCCTGGCTCAAATACTCCAGCATCTGACGATAATTGCCGACAGGAAATGGATTGGACGCATGAGGTCGAACGATTTGACCGGTGATCGGATTGAAGTTCCCGCGAAAGTTTTCGTTTTGCAGGTACATTTGCCGAACGTCGTAAACGCCGTCGAACGATGTGGCAAACAGGTGATGCCAAAACAGCACCATCTTTTCCTGCAACGGGCGAGTGGTTGTTATCATCGCGTTAAGCCAAAACAGATTGATGTCTTCGATGAAATGTCCCTCGACATAGCGAAAATCTTCTTCGCTCATGGACAAGTACTCGGCGCCGTCGTGCTCATCGTGTCCTTTGGGAACGGTGGGCAAAACACCGAGATTGTCAGGGACGCGGTCGAAATTGATCAATTGCTCGGCAGTGGCCGCTAGTCCGCGAGCCACGCCGGCTTCAATCTCTTCGGGCCGGGCAGCAAAGCCGGCGCGTCGCAGCAGATGCGTGACCTTATCTTGCAAAGTCAATGGCATAAATTTCCTCCCATGAGCTAAGCATAGCCTTCACAGTTGATGCCCTCAGCCGGCGCTCATCATCGGGCTCTCATGAGCTAAGCATATTCTTCACAATTCATGCTCTCAGCGGGCGCTCATCGTCGGGCTCCCATGAGCTAAGCATATTCTTCACAGTTCATGCCCTTAGTGGGCGCTCATTATCGGGCTCTTCTTAGGGGTGGCCTCCCCTCTGGCTGTTACTATGTGGCCACTATCATACGGATTTGCTACACGCCGGTCAATCATTTTTTTAGGCCACCCACAACTATCCTGGCCACCTTGCCCCGCGTCGCTATGCCGTGTATGCTGATGGCTCTTCGTGGCTGGCCATGTGCATTGCGCATGACCAACCAGAAATTGTCGTGGCGCACAGCCGGCATCGTAAGGTGACAGACCCAGCAATGCGTTCTACCTCGGTGATTATTTTCAAAGGAATCCCCCATGAGCTTTCATGCGCCATGAACAATGACGCTGCTTTTCGTGTCGTTTGTGGGTTTCGCGGGCTAGTTTCAGTGCAATCGCTTCACCACAGATGGAGGCGGATAAGCGTTCCTCATTCATGTGAACCTATCTGCGTCTGCGGTGATTCTCAGCAGAGTTGTTCATCTCGTCGGTGACGACGCGGGAGGAACGATGAAAAACAAACACGGATGCACTGAGTGACTGATTGAACATCTGTTCACCGGCGAATCTGTGCCTGCCTTTTCGGAAGAGAATGAATCACGGGCGGCACGGCCGTGCTACATTCTGAGAGGAGCCAAACATGCGCAAGGTAGGAATCCTCACTAGCCTTTTGATGATCGCGCTCATCGGATCATTCAGCATCTCATTACGGTTGAAACTTCGGCCTCAACCGGTGCGTGTATCCGGCGCGTATGAAGCGCTCGCCGCTTGGAACGCGCAGCGCTCATATCCTTACGCGGAGATGCCCGGCGCAGCCTACTATGCTGCGTTTGAAAAAGCCAAAAAGGATTTGCAGGGTGTCCGGCAAGCCAAATTCCTATCGGTCGCTCCCTGGTCTGCGATTGGGCCGCATAATATCGGTGGCCGAACATTGGCCATCGCCTTTGACCCGCAGAATCCCGATACCATCTACGCCGGTTCAGCGAGCGGCGGACTTTGGCGCAGCCAAACCGGCGGTGTTGGCGCCAATGCTTGGCAGTACGTGCCGACGGGATTTCCAGTGCTGGCCGTGAGTGCGATTGCCTTTGCCCCCGGTGACTCACGAACGTTCTATATTGGCACCGGCGAGGTGTACAACTATCAAAACGCTATGCTCTTTGGTCAGGCCAATCGAGCACTGCGCGGTAGCTACGGCATAGGAATTTTGAAAACAACCGATGGCGGCGCAACCTGGTCGAAAAGCCTTGATTGGTCAGCTCATCAACAACGTGGCGTGCAGGCTGTGAAAGTTGATCCGGTCAATGCCAATGTTGTTTGGGCGGCAACGACAGAAGGGGTCTACAAAACGACCGACGCCGGCCGGAACTGGTCGCGCGTGCTCAATGTGATCATGGCGACAGACCTGGTGATTCATCCTATGGACACCAATATCGTCATTGCGGCCTGCGGCAACTTTGCCAGTCCTGGTCACGGCATCTATCGCACAACTGACGGCGGCGCAACGTGGTCGAAGCAGACGCGAGGCCTGCCGTCGCGATTTGCTGGCAAAGCGACGCTGGCGCTTTGTGAAACGTCGCCCAATGTTGTCTATGCCGGCATTGGTAACGGCTTCTCGTCCGGCAGCATCACCTGGCTGTGTCGTTCAGAGGATAGCGGCGCGGCGTGGACCATTGTCTCGCAAGTTGACTACGCTGCCTGGCAAGGTTGGTTTTCTCATGATGTCGCTGTCAATCCAACCAATCCCAACGATGTCATCACAGCCGGGATTCAGGTCTGGCGGTCGCTCACGGGTGGAACGTCGCCGGTCGTCAAATCCACGTTCAATCCGTTCACCGGCCCGGTGCCTGCCGGTGCGCCCGAAGGACCGCCCAACTATGTGCACTCTGATATTCACGACATCGTCTATCACCCGCGCGACCCGCGACGTGTGTACTTTGCGACTGACGGCGGCGTCTTCCGCTCGCTGGATGGCGGCGAGACGTTCCAAGGGTGTAATGGCGGCTATCAAACGGCGCAGTTCTACAATGGCTTCTCCAGCTCACCGACCGATCCGAATTTGGCCATCGGCGGTCTGCAGGATAACAGCACGGCGATTTATCGCGGTCATTCGGCCTGGAGCCGGTTTCACATTGGCGGCGACGGCGGCTGGACAGCCATTGATCCGAGAGCAAATCACATTCTGTACGGCTCATTTCAATTTCTCCAGATACGCAAGTCGGTGGACAATGGTCAAACGTGGACAGCGATTGCGCCAGCTTCTCAAGACGGGAGGCCAACCTGCTTCATCGCCCCGTATGTGTTGAGTCCGAGCTGGCCTGATGTGCTCTATGCCGGGCGAGACATCGTCTACAAGTCGGTGGACGGTGGAGTGAGCTGGACGGCGACCAATAATGGCCGTCCACTCGACGGGAATCCGATATTGGCAATGGCTATTTCCTATCAAAACAGCGAGGTCGTCTATGTGGCCTCGTCGCCGGGACAAACACGTGGCCGGCTTTTTCGCACAACCGACGGCGGTAACAGTTGGACTAACATCACTGGCAACCTGCCGGATCGTTTTCCTGCCGACCTGGTGGTTGATCCAACGAATGACGCGATTGTCTACGTGACATTCTCCGGGTTCGGTACCTCGCATGTGTTCAAGTCAACCGATGGTGGACTGAGCTGGCAGGACATCGGCGCTGGCTTGCCCGATGTGCCGACGAATGCGCTAGTGGTTGATCCGTTGTGGCCCGACCATCTCTATGTCGGCAATGATCTGGGCGTTTATGTTTCCACCGATGGAGGGCGAAGTTGGCAAAATTTCAGTGAAGGATTGTTGGACGCGGTCGCGGCATTTGATCTGAGCATTTCACCGAGCAATCGCATGCTGCGCGTTGCCACGCACGGCAACGGTGTTTTTGAGCGGCGTTTAATCGGTGAGTGAGGCAATCGTTGGGATGCGGCTGGCGCTTTGAGCAAATCGAGCCGAACAGCTCACGCGGAACGTCGTGGCTCATTACCTCTGGCCTGATGAGCACCAGCCCAGGCAGTCAGCACGCGGGTCAATCCTCGTCCTCAAAGATGGCGATGACCGGCGCATGATCGGAAGCTTTGTCGCCTTTGCGCTCGTCTCGATCAATCATCGCGCCGATGCACCGCTCGGCCAGCGGGCGCGTGACCAGGATGTGATCAACCCGCAGCCCATCGTTGCGAGGAAAACTCAATTGCCGATAGTCCCACCAGGAGTAAAGACCTGCTTCAGCGTGGTGAAGCCGCAACGTGTCGGTCAAACCGAGTTCTAAAATGCGACGGAACTGATCGCGCATCTCCGGGTTGAACAACACCGACCCTTCCCAACGCTCTGGGAAAGCCACGTCGCGCGGCTCCGGCGCAATGTTTATGTCGCCACAGAGAGCCAGCGGTTTGCTCAGATCGCTGGCCGATAAATAGGCCTGCAGCCGAGCGAGCCATTGCTGCTTGTAGGCATACTTGTCGCTGCCTACTTCAGCGCCGTTGGGGACATACGCCGAGATAATGCGAACGCCTTTGACCGTCGCCGCAATCAATCGCGCTTGCGGATCATCAATGCCGTCGTTGAAGCCTCGCGCAACATCGCTCAACGGTGTGCGCGCCAGGATCGCCACGCCGTTGTACGTCTTCTGTCCGCAGACGGCCGCTTCATAGCCAGCTTGGCGCACAGCGTCAAACGGAAATGCCTCATCGGTGACCTTCAATTCCTGCAAACACACCACATCCGGTTGATGTTTGGCCAGCCAGTTCAACAGCCGCGACTCGCGGGCGCGAATTGAATTAACATTCCAGGTAGCAATTTTCATCGTTTAAGCCCTCACCGCTTGCAAGAAGATGGGGAGTTCGTTGACCGATGGAAGAATGACGTCCGCCATCGCCTCAACAAACATCATGCGTTTGGCTTTTGGATCATGGCTGCTGTCGGTGACGCCGGCGAACAAGTAGCGTGGGTCATGTTGATTGGCGCGTCGGGTCATGATGAAATCTTCGGCAGAATCACCGACATACAAAGCTCGTTTGAATGGGTTCATCGCTTGCGCCGCCGCCAGCAATGAATAAGGCGCCGGTTTGGCGCGTTCAGCGCGGAGCGTTTGAACGTCGGCATGAGTGTTCAGCTCATCGTCTTCCAGCAGAATTCGCGCGCGAGGATTGAAGGCGTCAAACATTGCTCCCAACGTGTAGCGCGTCGCCACTGTGCCGCGACCGGAGGCGATGCCCAGGTTTGGCGTGCCCACTATCTTGGTTAACTGTTTCAGTGTCGCGTCGGTAATGATAGGTCTTTCGTTGTCAATGGCGCCACGACCGGTGTAATACTGCGCCGGCTGCCGATGAACGCGCTGAAACAAATCAGGCCCATAGAAAATTTCGTCGAAGATGGTGGCCAGCAAGCTGTGTGCGCCTTGTTCCGGGTACTGCACAAGTTGTTTGAATCGGTGGAGTGCTTGCAGCCTGTAGCGCGGTTGCCGACCCTGCATGAGAATGCTTTCTAATGGTCCAAGGCCTGTGGTATTGGCCTGCGCGACGAAGCGGTAGAGGCCGTCATGCAGGCGCTCGGCATCAGCGCTCAGACGCTGACGCGCATGGCGTCCCTGAAGGAATTCTTCAAGGTACGGCCGCGGCAAACACGAAACCAAGTAAAGCGCGATGACATACGTTGAATTCCAATCGTTATTGAATCCGCCGCTTTTGCGCAGGGTCTCAACGATGGAGGGCGTAACGACTCGCGCCGGTATGGTGACGCCAACCAGCGCATCGAGAAGGAATCGAACCGTTCGGATGATCGTCGCCGTGTAGGATCGCCGTGTATCAATCAACACACCGTCACAATCGAAAATGATCGCCTGTATGTCGCGCAGTTGGGTTACCACAGCCGGTTTGATATAGACTGTTCGACCCATGAAGCGGCGGCGATGATAAAGCGGCGATGAGTGCTCAGTGAGTTTGTCGTTGCGCGCGGTCATCGTTCTCGAAGGTTTTGCACGTCGCCACTGAAAATTGTTTCGTGTGTGCCATCGCTCATTTCGACGATGAGCGCACCGGCTGGAGTCAGGCCGCGCGTGGTGCCGGTGATGGTGCGGCCACCGATGATGACTTGTACGGGCTTGCCGGTGGCATAACTGGATAGCTCACTCCAACGGCAAATGATGGGAGCCGCGCCTTGCGTCAGGAACGTGTCGTACCAGGCATCCAAGGTGACGTACAACTTCTGACGAACCTCATCCACATCAATGGCACGCCCTGTCTCCAGTTTAAGCGACGTTGCGTGAAGCGCCATGTCGGGTGGAAACGAAGCTTGATTGATGTTGACGCCAATGCCGGCAATGGCATAAAGCAGACGGTCTTCCATGACTTCCGTTTCCACCAAAATACCAGCCAGCTTGCAATCGCCAATCAGAATATCGTTGGGCCATTTGATGTCTACCGGCAGCCGGTACTGTCCTCGCATCAATTCGGCTAGTCCCACGGCAAGCATCAGCGTCAGCACGGGCGCGTCCGCCGGAGGAATCGGCGGACGCAAAATGATCGAGTGATAGAGACCGTCATTCTTCGTCGAGACCCAGCTTCGGCCCAATCGGCCACGGCCACGCGTTTGCTCATCAGCCACCACCGTCGTTCCCTCGCTAGCGCCCACTTCCGCCAGCTCGCGCGCGATGTCGTTGGTTGAGGTCACCGACTCATACCGGTACACAACGTTGTTAAACCGTCGCAGCATGGTCGCTCGTGTGTGTGAAGGGGTATTCATAAACGCTCAGCGTCGCAACGATACATGACGTTGTTAAACCGTCGCAGCATGGTCGCTCGTGTGTATGAAGGGGCATTCATAGACTCAGGCAGGGGAAATTTTCAAGCTGATGTCCACCGCCGGCGCTGAATGCGTCAAGGCGCCGACCGAAATCAAGTCCACGCCAGCTTCGGCATACCGGCGCACCGTTTCCAGCGTTATTGAGCCGGAGGCTTCCAGCAAGACCTCAGGCGCCGTGGCTCGAGCAATACGAACGGCCTCTTCGGTCATTTCCGGCGTCATATTGTCCAGCATGATGACATCAGCGCGGGCGGCCAGCGCGTCGCGCAATTGGTCGAGCGTGCGCACCTCGATTTCGATCTTGTGCAAATGTCCGACCGAGCGACGGGCGCGCTCGATGACCTCCTTGATGCTGCCGGCCAAGGCCAGATGATTGTCCTTGATGAGCACGCCGTCGTCCAATCCAAACCGGTGATTATAGCCGCCCCCCATCAGGACGGCGTATTTTTCCAGCATGCGCAGCCCCGGTGTAGTCTTGCGTGTATCCACGATCTTCGCTTTGGTTCCGGCCACTGCTTCCACAAACGCGCGCGTCAAGGTGGCAATCCCGGAGAGCCGCTGTAACAGATTAAGCGCCGTTCGTTCGCCCATCAGCAGGACATCAGCCGGGCCTCTGACGCGGGCGAACACATCGCCCGCTTTGACGCGCTCGCCATCGGCGGCAAATGCTTCGATTTCCACCGGCGCTTCCAGCACAGCAAAGACGGCATCGGCGATTTCCAAACCGGCGAGTACCATGTCCTGCTTGGCCAAAAATCGCCCGCGCGCCATCATGGCTGTGGGAAGCGTACATTGCGTGGTGATGTCGCCTCGCCCGACATCTTCCGCGAGGAAATCACTGGCCAGTTTGAATAAGTCCGAGGGGGTCAGTTTGAGCATGGCTATTGTGAGTTAGGAGTTAGGAGGTTAACTGTTGGAGCATGGCGATCAATCTGGTCCGCTGGGCTTGTAACTCGTGATGCCGTTCGCGCGTCGCGGCGACCACATCAGCAGCAGCCCGCTGGAGGAAATCAGAACTACTTAAACGGCGATCGAGCTGCTCGATTTCTTTTTCCAACTTGGCCAGATTCTTGCTCAACCGCGTGCTCTCTTTGTCGAAATCAATGAGTCCTTCCAGCGGCAAGGCCATTTCGATGTCAGCAACGACGTCGCGTGCCACATGCTGCCATTGATTGATGGACGAGACAAATTCCAGGTTGACGCGAGCCAGCCGCCGTAAGGGTTCACTGTTATCCTGAATCAGTTGGCGAGTCTCGTCATTCGGCGCGTGCAGCAACAATGCGAGTTCTCGGCCCAGCTCAATGTTTAACTCGCCTCGAATCGCGCGCACTTTTTTGATCAGCTCGATGATGGTCTGCATCTGCCGCTCAGCTTGTTCGTCCACCAGCGCGGCGTCGGCTGTCGGAAACGGCGCCACACAGATGGAATCGCGGCTTCTCACGATCGGCAGCCGCTGCCACAGCTCTTCGGTAATGAACGGCATGAATGGATGCAACAATCGCAACGCCGTTTCGAGCACATAAACCAGGCGCCGGCGCGCAACGATGGATTGCGACCCAGCAACCGACGCGCTCAGGTGTGATTTGGACAATTCGATGTACCAATCGCAGAAATCATCCCAGAAGAAATGGTACAAACGCTGCGCCGCCTCATGGAACATGAACTCTTCGAGGTCTTGGTTCACCTGGCCGATGGTGTGATGGAGCCGGCTCAACATCCAGCGGTCGTGCAGCGCCAGTGGCTCCTCCGTCGGCGGCTCAGCCGTCGGTTCCAACTCAGCGCAATGAATCATGACGAAGCGAGCCGCATTCCAAATCTTGTTGCAGAAATTGCGATAGCTCTCCATCTTGGAGTATTGCAACGCGATGTCCATGCCCGGTGAGGCTGCCGAGGCCAGCGTGAACCGCACTGCATCCGTGCCATATTGATTGAAGACATGCAGCGGATCAATCACGTTGCCTTTCATCTTGGACATCTTCTGACCATAGGGGTCGCGGATCAAGCCCGTGATGAATACCGTGCGAAACGGCACGTCGTTCATGAATTTCAACCCCATCATCATCATCCGCGCCACCCAGAAGAAGATGATGTCAAAGCCGGTGACGAGCACTGACGTCGGATAGAATGTTCGCAAATCATCGGTGTCATCCGGCCAACCAAGCGTCGAGAACGGCCAGAGCGCCGAGCTGAACCACGTGTCCAGCACATCTTCATCCTGCGTCAGAGCGTCGCTGCCACAGGTCGCACATCGAGTCGGCGCGTCGCGGGCTACTGTCGTATGTCCGTTCGAACAATACCACGCCGGAATGCGATGGCCCCACCAAAGCTGCCGCGAAATGCACCAATCGCGGATGTTCTCCAACCAATCGAAGAACGTCTTTTCCCAGTTGGGAGGAACAAAGCGTGTCCGACCATCTTTGACAGCCCGGATCGCTTCATCGGCCATTGCTTTCACGTTGAGGAACCATTGCGTCGAGACGAGCGGTTCGATGACCGTGTGACAACGATCGCACTGCCCCACGCTGTGCGTGTAGTCTTCAACTTTGATGAGTTGACCGGCCGCCTCAAGGTCCTTCAACAGGCGTTGACGCGCCTCAAACCGATCCAAGCCGGCGTAGGGTCCAGCTTCATCTGTCATCCGACCATCTTTGCCGATCACGACAATGGAAGGCAGTTGAAACTGGCGACCGATCTCATAATCGGCCGGATCGTGCGCCGGCGTCACTTTGACCACGCCGGTGCCAAAGTCCTTTTCCACACGGTCGGATTGGATCACCGGCAACGCGCGATTCAAGATCGGCAGCATCACGGTCGCGCCGCGCAAATGCTGGTAACGCTCATCCGTGGGATTGACGGCCACGGCCGTATCGCCGAGCATGGTTTCTGGTCGCGTCGTGGCTACCACAAGCGCGTCGTTGACTGCCGACGGCTGTTCGTCGGCTCCACGGCGGTCACCGGCAACCAGTTTGTAAGCGATGTAATAGAGCTTGCCCTGCGTCTCCTGCTTCGGCGCTTCCAGGTCAGAGAGCGCTGTCATGCAACGTGGGCACCAGTTGACGATATAGCTGCCGCGATAAATCAAGCCCTCTTCGTAGAGCCGCACAAACGCCTCACGAACCGCGCGTGAAAGCCCCTCATCCAGCGTGAACCGCTCGCGCGACCAATCCACCGACGCCCCTTCGAGCCGCGTTTGTCGCTGAATCGTGCCACCCGAATGCTCCTTCCACTGCCAGACACGCGCTTCGAATGCCTCCCGTCCAAGCGCTTCGCGCGTTTGTCCTTCTTCAGCCAAGAGGCGTTCGACGACCACCTGCGTGGCAATGCCAGCGTGATCGGTGCCCGGCAACCACAGCGCCTTGTAGCCCTGCATCCGCCGCCAGCGCGTCAGCACGTCCATCAACGTGTGTTGCAGCGCATGTCCCATGTGCAGATAACCGGTCACATTCGGCGGCGGGATCACAATACAGTATGGCTGACCGTTGGGATTCACCTCCGGCTTGAAATAGCCGCGGCTCTCCCAAAGCGGATACCATTTCTGCTCAGCTTCCTGAGGATTGTAGACCTTGGGAATCTCCTGTTGAGTCATAGCGAGCATTCAGCCATCAGCACGCCGTTTCATCATCCGATGGCTGATGGCTGAAAAGTGATGGCTTGCGGTTTAGTTTGGTTTGGGATTCGTCTGCTGTTGCTGAGTCGGTTGCTGACCATCCTTTTGTTGATCCGGTTTCTTTTGATCAGGACTGCCCACCGTCACCCTTTGTTCACCGCGCGCGCCGCCTCTGGCGCCCGATGCTCTCGGGCCAACACCAACGACGGACGATTCAGCCGTTGTCACAGTTGATGGGCGCGTGTATTGCTCGGCCGCTGCCACCAGTTCGTCTGCCGTGAGGTCTTCTTTGAGCAGTATGCCTTGTTTGGGCACGCGCATGTCGGGATTAGCGATCAGGCCCATCACGAAGCCCAATGTCGAACCGAGCATCCCGCGGTCCGGCGGCGGCAATGCTACCGCTACTTCCACAGGCCCCGATTCGGGCACAGGTTTCCCCATCATCTCAATCATCGCCGCCGCCCGCTCGCGATACTTGCTGGTTGGATAGGAGCGCACCAATCGCGCCAAGTATTTGGCTGCCTCATCCGGCTCCTCTAGTTCAAACAGCACTTCGCCCAACCGGTAAAGTGTCTCGTCCATTTTGGTGTATTCCGGGTATTCTTCGGCAACTTCACGCAGCCGATTGCGAGCGCCTTTAAGCTGTTCACGCCGCATCTGCACGCGAGCGACTTCCATGTGATGCTCGGCCAGATGATTGCGAACTTCTCGGAGCCGCTGCTGGATTTCTTCCTTGTGATTTGTGTTGGGGTAACGCTGCAAGATGGCCAGCAAATTCTTCTCAGCTTTCTTGGCTGCCGTGACATCGCGATTGGGCGCCAGAATCTGACGCATGTCAATATAGGCTACGTGCAACAACGCATCATCGGCCAGCGGATGGGTCGGGAAGAAGTTGGCAAAGTCCTTATACTCGACCGCCGCCTGCGCCAGCGCCTCGCTTGTGCCTTCACGATAGAACGAATCGGCGATCATCAACTTGGCCATCGGCACATAAGGACTGTCCGGGTAGGTGGTGATCAACGTATTGAGTAACAGCCGACCCACGATGTATTTGTTACGCTCCAAATCTTTGGCCGCCTGTTGCAATAATTCACTGTCGCGCCGGGTCTCCTGACCGACCTGCTTTTTACCCCTGCCGCAGCCGGTCAGCGCCAACGCGCCGATGACGATCAGAATCGAGAGTTTCCACACGTTCATACCTGCTCTCCTACGGTTGCACCAATCCAACGCGCTTGCGCGCGATGGGCTAGTTCCAACATCTCATGAATCACGGCGGCTGGGTCCGGCGCTCCAAAAATAGCCGAGCCAGCCACGAGTATCTCGGCGCCGGCGGTGACGACCTGTTCCACATTGGCTGTTGAAATGCCGCCGTCAATTTCGATGCGTGTTTTCAGTTGACGGTCCTGAATCAAGCGATCCAGGCGCCGCACCTTGTACAAGCTGGCCGGAATAAACGTCTGCCCGGCAAAGCCCGGATTGACCGACATAATCAGTACGTAGTCGGCCAGCGGCAACACCTCTTCCACCGCGCTCAACGGTGTGGCCGGATTCAACACAGCGCCAGCCTGACAACCCAGCTCTCGAATGCGAGCCAGCGCGCGATGCAGGTGCACGGTCGCCTCCACGTGCACTGAGATCAAATTTGCGCCAGCCTTGACGAAATCTTCAATGTACCGCTCAGGCTCCACAATCATCAGGTGAACATCCAGCGGCAAATCCGTGACGCGCCGCACCGCCTCAACCACCAACGGGCCAACCGTGATGTTCGGCACAAACCGACCGTCCATGACATCCACGTGAATCAACGCAGCGCCCGCTCGCTCCACAAGCTGGACCTGTTCGCCTAATCGCGTGAAATCAGCGGATAAAATGGACGGCGCAATTTCAATCATCTTCATCAATCTCTACCAACGTGATTATTGAGGCGGCTTGCTTGATGGATGAGCCGGCCCAAGACTGACGCTGACGCGCAATGGTTGTCCCTGTCTGACGGGCATTCCCGCGCGCGGCCATTGCTCGACAATCGTGTTGATCGGAGCTGTCTCATGATAAACACGGCTCTTGACCTCAAGAGCCTCGAATCCTGCTCGCTGAGCCGTCTCTTCCGCCTGTGTCAGGCGCTGACCAACAAGATCAGGAACAATCACCACAGGCCGGCGCATGGATACATACAGAGCAGCCGTTGCACTCAGCATAAACGTCAACACCAATCCCACTAGGATCAGCACATCGCGGCCCAGCGGGAACACCACTTCCCGCCAATGGGATTGCATGTTTGTCCTTGCTATCATCAAGGCCAAGAGTCTATCACCTACGCCACAACGGTTTCAACTCGAATTTGGCTGTGACCAGCGACATAAGCCCGCCCCTCGGAGCGTTCGCCTAACCGACTACGATTTCAATTCGAGTTTGGCTGTGAGCGCCAGCGCATCCCTCAACAGTGAACCAACTTATGGATCGCTTGCGCCGTGTGATATGATACCGCCTCTTGAATAATCACCCATGCGTTCATGCGTGTGACGAACCATCAAATTACCCGTGTTACGCCGCACGAATGTGTGGCGACGGGCGGCTGATGGCCTGAGGGCCTCTGTTGTGCTGCATGAACGTGTGGCGACGGGTGGCTGATGGCCTGAGAGCAATAGCATTGTTAGTGGAGTTGGATAGAACGCCGATGAGGTGGGTGCGGCGGATTGGGTTGCTGATACCAGATGTGACGCATCGGGGGCTCATTGGCGAGCCGAGGGCACAGCCCGCATGGGGCGTGTGATGAAAATTAAAGAGTTTGGGTCTTAGAGCGGTTTGTGAATGAGTGTGCCTTGGGAGCGCACGTTTCCAGCATGGCATTTCCCCGCAGATGTGGGGCCCCCAGCTAAAGGCAACTGAAAATCGCTCGAGGGCCCGTATTTGAGGAGGCATCATGGTTGACAGAGCGCGTCGCGTTGCTATTGTTGATGGTTGTCGCACACCGTTCATCAAATCCGGTACGCTGCTGAAGGACTTCACGTCTTATGAGCTGGGGAAAATCGCTACCATCGAATTGCTCAACCGAACAGAATTGGATGTCAACGAAGTGGATGAAGTGATCTTCGGAACAGTGGTTCCCAGTATCAAAACCTCGAATGTAGCTCGCGAAATCGCCATTGATGCAGGCGTGCCGCCGCATGTGCCGGCTTTCTCCGTCGCGCGCGCCTGCGCTTCAGCCAATCAAGCGATCACCAGCGCCGCCGAAGCCATCCTAACAGGCCGTTGCCATACGGTCATCGCCGGCGGCACTGAGTCGCTCTCTGACCCACCGATCCTATTTTCCCGACGCATGCGTGAGGCATTTCAGCAAGCTGCCAAAGCAAAATCCTTTGGCGCGAAGCTTCGCGCCTTTGGCCATCTGAGGTTGCGCGACCTGGCACCGGAAGCGCCGGCGATTGCCGAACGCGTGACCGGTCTGACGATGGGTCAATCGGCTGAACGGATGGCCAAAGAAAACGGCATCTCACGCAAAGAGCAGGATGAATTTGCCTACCGCAGCCACAGAAACGCCGCTGCCGCCACCGACGACGGCCGACTCAAACAGGAAATCGTCCCAACATTTCTGCCACCGGATTTCACCACTGCTGTCACCGAAGACAACGGCATTCGCCGTGACACAACATTGGAAGCGCTCGCCGAACTCCCACCTGTATTCGATCGCCAGTATGGTTCGGTCACCGCCGGAAATGCTTCTCCACTGAGCGACGGCGCGTCGGCCTTGCTCATCATGTCACAGGAGAAAGCCAGGGCGCTCGGCTACAGGCCACTCGGTTACATTCGTTCGTATGCTTATGCGGCGCTCTCGCCGTGGGACCAATTGCTGATGGGGCCGGCTTACGCCGCGCCGATTGCACTAGACCGGGCTGGACTCTCGCTCAAGGACATGGACCTGATTGAAATGCACGAAGCGTTTTCCGCTCAGGTGCTCTCTAACATTCAAGCATTCCAGTCGCGCGCGTTTGCGCGGGAAAAACTTGGACGTGAAGAACCGCTTGGCGAAGTGGACCTGGAGAAACTGAACGTCTGCGGCGGCTCGATTGCCATCGGGCATCCATTCGGCGCCACCGGCGGACGTCTCACGATCACCATCCTGAACGAGCTGAAGCGCCGTGGCGGCCAATTCGGGTTAATTACCGTGTGTGCTGCCGGCGCATTGGGCTTTGCCATGGTCGTCGAACGCGAATGACGTTACGACCTCTCAGTCTTTTCTTTGCGTGCTTTGCGCCTTTGCGGTTATTCTGTAGTGCGTGGCGCCAAGCTGTGCTCAGTTGTGTTCGTCAGTATGAAAGGAGCTTTCATGCTATTGCTGGTTCTGTGGTGCGTGCTCGTGTGGGGCATTGCTGCTTCGCCGCGTCCTGCTCAGGATGAGGCTGCCTATGCAGCCGAGGTTGAGCAATGGCATCAACAGCGGATCAAGTCGCTCACCGGTGAGACGGGCTGGTTGAATCTGGCCGGCCTCTTCTGGTTGAAAGAAGGGCGCAGCAGTTTCGGCGCGGCCAAGACGAATACCATTGTTTTTCCGTCGGGGAAAGCGCCGGCGCGAATCGGCTGGTTTATTTTGAAGGATGGCGTTGTGAGCGTTCGGATTCGGCCCGGCATTGATGTTCGTTGCCAGGGAAAGCCTGTCAGGTTCATGACGCTGCGCAGCGATGCGGATGGGCAGCCAACGATCCTGACGCATGGATCATTGAGCTGGTTCGTTATCAAACGAGACAAGGAGTTTGCCATTCGGCTTCGTGATAGTCAGCATCCTCACCTCCGCGCGTTCAAAGGCATCGAGCGATTTCCTATCAATATCTCGTGGCGTATCGAGGCCAAATTCGAGCCATACGATCCGCCCAGGAAAATTCCTATACTGACCGTTTTGGGCACAACGACAAAGGAACCGTCTCCGGGCGCGCTCGTGTTTCAGTTGCAAGGTCGCACACATCGGCTCGACGTGATCGCCCGACCTGAGGATGAGCAATTGTTTGTGATGTTTGCCGACGAGACGAACGGCCAGGAGACGTACGGGGCCGGACGTTATCTCTACGTTGACAGGCCAGACAAAGACGGCACGGTGATCCTTGATTTCAACAAAGCCCACAATCCACCCTGCGCGTTCACGCCGTATGCGACCTGTCCGTTGCCGCCTGAGCAGAATCGCTTGCCGCTGAAGGTGACGGCTGGTGAAAAACAGTACGAAGGCCCCGCTCATTGACGTTGTGACGCAGAATCCGCATTTGATGGTCAACGGTCGGAGATTGGAATTTGCCTGGCATGGACCGGGGCCTGAGCAAGCGCCTACGCTCGTCTTTCTGCATGAGGGCTTAGGGTGCGTCGCGATGTGGCGCGACTTCCCGGCCAAGCTGGCAGCAATGACCGGCTGCGGTGCGTTTGTCTATAGTCGGTTCGGATATGGCCAATCGGAATCGTGCGCGTTGCCGCGTCCACTTACGTTCATGCATGAAGAAGGCTTGCGCGTGTTGCCTGAGGTGCTCGCCACTGCGGGGATTCGTCAGTGCGTGTTGATCGGGCATTCCGATGGCGGCTCGATTGCCATCATTTATGCTGGCGGCACACTGGCTGCGCCGCTCCGCGGCTTGATCTTGGAAGCGCCGCATCTATTTTGTGAATCACTGACGCGGCAGTCCATCGAGCGGGTCACTGCTCAGTATCATCAGGGCGAGCTGCGGCAGCGGCTGGAAAAATATCACGGCGCGAATACAGCCTGTGCATTTGAAGGGTGGAGCGGCGCGTGGTTGCATCCGGACTTCGTCTCCTGGAACATCGAGCACTACGTCGCGAAGATCAACGTGCCAATCCTGCTCATTCAAGGCGAGCAGGACGAATACGGAACAATAGCTCAGGTTGAGGCAATTGCGCGTCAGGCCCGCGCCGGCGTTGACGTGTTGCTGCTGCCCGATTGTGGACACGCGCCCCATCGAGATCAAGAAGCTGCAACGTTACAGGCCATGAGCGCTTTTGTCTCACGCATCATCGGGTGAACGCGCCCGATCGGTTGCCGGACAACAGCTCATCGGGTGAACGCGCCGATCAGTTGCCGGACGCGGGTGAACCATTTTAGAATCAGCCGCCACGCCCATCATGAAACGAGGAGGTCGAAACGGTGAGACGTTTAACCAGTAGACGCTTGCTTATCGCATGGCTCATCGCGCCGGTGTTGACGTTGGCGCAGTCGGGCCAGCAACAGCCGGAACCGCTACCCGGTGAAGAAGGCATTCAATCGGCCATGCGACGCGGCTTGACGCCAGCCGTGGATGCGCCACCACGTAAAGAAGGACTGGGTCCGTATAAGCGACTCGTTATACGCGGCGGCACGCTCATTGATGGAACCGGCGCGCCGCCTGTTGGGCCGGTTGACATCGTCATCGAAGGCGACCGCATCGCCGAGATTCGCAGCGTCGGCGTTCCCAAAATGCCGATCCGCCCAGAACGACGCCCAGCCGCCGGCGACTACGAACTGGATGCGTCGGGCATGTACATTCTGCCGGGTTTCATTGATGCACATGCTCACATTGCCACGCCGATGCATGGTGCCGTCGGTAAGATGTTGCCTTCGGAGTATGTCTTCAAGCTCTGGCTGGCGCACGGCATTACTACGGTGCGCGAGGTCGGCTCCGGCAATGGTCTGAGATGGACACTGGCTCACAAGAAAAAGAGTGAAGCCAACGAAATCACCGCGCCGCGCATTGAGGCGTATGCCACATTCGCCTATGCAGAACGTGGCAAAGGATTGGCTACGCCTGAACTGGCGCGGCAATGGGTTGCGCAGGTGGCCGAAGCGGGAGCGACCGGCATCAAGTTTTTCGGCGCGCCACCAGACATCATGAAAGCCGCGCTGGACGAGGCGAAGAAACGCGGTCTGCGCACGGCTTGTCATCATGCTCAGCTCGCTGTGACCCGGATGAATGTCGTGGATACCGCACGGTGGGGATTGACCAGCATGGAGCATTGGTATGGTTTGCCAGAAGCGTTGTTCACCGACCGCGTCGTGCAGGATTATCCGCCTGATTACAACTATAATGATGAGCAACACCGTTTCGGACAAGCTGGCCGGCTGTGGAAACAAGCGGCTAAACCGGGCAGCGAAAGGTGGAATGAGGTCATCTCCATTCTGGTATCGCATGACTTCACCATAGTGCCAACGTTGACCATTTACGAAGCGAGCCGCGACCTGATGCGTGCCATGCGCGCCGAGTGGCACGATGAATATACACTGCCCACGCTCTGGCGATGGTACGCGCCCAATCGCGATGCGCACGGCTCTTACTGGTTTGATTGGACAACTACGGACGAAATTGAATGGAAGCGGAATTATCAACTTTGGATGACATTCATCAATGATTACAAGAATCGTGGCGGACGTGTCGCCGTCGGCAGCGATGCCGGATTCATCTACAAGCTCTTCGGGTTTGATTACATTCGCGAGTTCGAGTTGTTGCAAGAGGCCGGCTTCCATCCGCTGGAGGTGATTCGCTCGGCCACGCTGCTGGGCGCAGAGTTGATCGGTCGGGAGAAAGAGCTTGGCAGCATCCAGGTCGGCAAGAAAGCCGATATGGTCATTGTTGGCGAAAATCCGCTGGCCAATTTCAAAGTGCTTTACGGCACAGGCGCAATACGACTCAATGATCAGACAGGTCGTGTTGAGCGCGTCGGCGGCGTCAAATGGACGATCAAAGACGGCATCATTTATGACGCTAAGGCGCTACTGAATGATGTTCGCACGATGGTCGCTCAAGCTAAACAAGCAGAGGCAGCAGCCAGCAACAAGCCGAACGCTGCAACCAAATAACGTCGCAGGGGCCGTGGATCGTGGATCGTGATTCGTGATTCGTGGGTCGTGATTCGTGGATCGTAATTCGGAGACTCAAGTAACGTGACAAACGTTCAGGGCGTTTTTGGAGTGCTGCGACGTGTCGCAGCTTTGGCCGGAAAGCGGTGACACGTCACTGCACGCCAAAACTGCCCATTGGCCCAAAATGTCCCAGAACTTTTGTCCACCTACTTGAGTCGTGATTCGTGATTCGGGGGATCGTGGCTCCAGCCTCGATCCTTCATCCTCAATTCACACCGACTCCGGCCCTGCACGGGTTGTCTTTGACCATTGCGCTTTGCTATTGTTTTGCGTCTCGATGTATTGATGCTCAGACGTCCTACAAACAACTTAAGGAGGAGTTATCAATGATTCATCGCGAAGATCGTGGCTTAGTCGCTGTCGTGCGGATGGAGCACGGTAAGGTCAATGCCGTGGATACGGAGTTATTGATGGCGCTCACGCAGGAGTTCCGCGAGATTGAAGCGTCCAGGGCCAAAGCTGTTGTGCTGACAGGAACTGGCAGTGCATTTTCGGCCGGCGTTGATCTATTTCGCATCCTGCGCGGCGGTCGGGATTACTTGGAGACGTTCTTACCGGCGCTGACAGAGACAGTGCAAACATTTTTAACACTCACCAAACCTGTGGTGATGGCTGTCAACGGACACGCCATTGCCGGCGGGTGCATCATCGCCTGCGCCGGCGATTACCGTTTGATGGCCGACGGCGGAGGGAAAATCGGCGTGCCTGAGCTGCTCGTTGGCGTGCCGTTTCCTGAAATGGCGTTGGCCGTATTACGCGCGGTCGCGCCGCCTCAACACATTCAGGAGATGATCTACACGGGGCGCACATACTCGCCTCAAGAAGCATTGAAGCGCGGGATCATTGACGAGCTGGTTGCGCCGGATGAGTTGATGGATCGCGCGTGCACGCTGGCTGAGCAATTTGGCGCCATCCCGTCAGTGTCGTTCCGTATTGCCAAGCGTCAACTGCGCCAGCCTTTGCTCGATCGCTTGGAACACTATAAGCAGATGGACAAAGAGATCATCCAATTGTGGGCCTCGGATGAAATTCGGGCAGCGATTGAAAGCTATCTGGAGCGAACGCTCGGTAAGAAATAGGAGTCGTCTGCTCGATCAATCTACAAAGAATCAATCATGACAGATTTGAAATCGCAATTTGAAAAAGCAGCGCGCCAGGTCAAACAACTCGCCAAACAGCCTGACAGTGACACAATGCTGCGGCTCTATGCGTTGTACAAGCAGGCGACACAGGGTGATGTCGCGGGCACGCGCCCTGGGCCAATGGATTTTGTCGGTCGCGCCAAATACGACGCCTGGGCCGAACTGAAAGGCATGAGTCAACGGGAGGCGATGCAAGCCTACATTGACTTTGTGGAAAGTCTCCAGCAGTAACGGTCGCTGTGCAACCAGTGTGGATGACGGCACCTGAACGGCTGACAATGGCGTCGAGACAATATCCAAAAGGGTCGCTGAGCAACCAAGCGGATGACGGCACCTAAACGAGCTGAACCTCTGTTCAGCTCACTGAAGACCGGCAACCGTCAGCCTCAGGTGCGGCGCAGGCCGAAGCCTCAACGGCCGGCGTGACCGAGCACACGATTTGAAAACAAGGAGGGCGTGGATGGAGCGGTACCGAATCAAACCGGGCAGCAAGGTCAACCTGAACAAGTGGGACGCCGATGACACCAGCGCATTTGACGGAGACAAAGAAGCAGCGGCAAAAAAATTAGCTGAACTGAATCGCCAACTCGATCAGTTGCAGGACGTGCTCTTCGCCGAGCGCAAACACAAACTGCTGATCGTGCTACAAGCGATGGACACGGGTGGCAAAGATGGTGTCATCCGCCACGTGTTTGAAAATGTGGACCCACTGGGCGTGCGCGTCGCTAATTTCAAAGCGCCCACGCCTCAGGAGCTGGCGCATGATTACCTCTGGCGCATTCACAAGCAGACGCCGGCCAACGGCGAGATCGTCATCTTCAACCGCAGTCATTACGAAGACGTGCTCATTGTGCGCGTTCACAATTTGGTGCCCCCGGCCGTGTGGCGCAAACGCTACGATCACATTAACCAGTTCGAGCGCATGCTCTCGGACGAGGGAACAACGATACTGAAATTCTTCCTACATATCAGCAAGGATGAGCAAGCCAAGCGGCTTCAAGCCCGACTGGATGATCCGACCAAACGCTGGAAGTTCAATCCTGGCGATTTGAAAGAGCGCGAGTTGTGGCCGGCCTACATGAAGGCTTATGAAGATGTGTTGAGTCGCACCAGCACCGAGTGGGCGCCCTGGTACATCATCCCAGCCAATCACAAGTGGTATCGCAACGTCGTTGTGGCCACGATCATTGTGAATACACTCAAAGGCCTGAAGATGCGCTATCCGCAACCCGATTTCGATCCCACCATGATTCAGATCAAATGAACGCGAATTGGACTTGAACACGCTGCCACGCGGTACAACTTGTCATGACCACGTATCGGTGAGCTCGTGTGACGATACTGGGATGATGATCGAGCGAATCGGCGCTATGCCGCATCCGTGCTCATTCACTTTCGATGCCTGCTCGGCCAGCTCAACGAAACGCTGGAATGATGTCACGCCCGTAAACTTCCAGCGTGCGCTCTTCTTCGCCGCACATCAGATAGATGTTGAATTGAGTGACGCCAAGCTGTTGCAGTTCTCGCAATCGTTGGATGTGTGTTTCAACTGGTCCAACAATGCAGAAGCGGTCTACGATTTCGTCAGGCACAAAGTTGGCATTTGAACTACCCACTTCACAATGATGCAAATAATCGTAGCCTTGCCGATGACGCACGTAGCTGGTCAATGCTTCAGGCAATTCATCAGGCGAGTAGCGCGAGATCAGATCAACCACATGATTGGAGACCAGCGCAGGGAACCAACGCACTGGCTCGCGCGCGGCGGCCAGGTCATCGGAGACCCACACAGCGGTAGCGCTCATCACGCGCAATGTGGCTGGATCGCGGCCGGCTTCTTCCGCGCCCTGCCGCACGAATCCCAAACACCATTGAATCAACGCTGGGTCAGCAAACTGGAGGATGACGCCATCGGCGACTCGGCCGGCGCAACGCAACACCTTGGGGCCATAGCCGGCGACCCACACCGGCGGAACGGCCGTGTCAGCCCATGTCATCTGGATCGGTTGGTCATCGTAGATGATTTGCTTGCGTGCATTCAAATCCCGAATCACCTGAATCGCCCGTTCCATGCGCGCCAGCGTCGCCGGACTTTTGCCCATCACGCGTCGCGAGCTGTCGCCGCGCCCGATGCCCAGGTCCATCCGTCCGCCGGAAATGCGATTGAGCGTTGCTAGCAAGCTGGCCGTCACCGTCGGATCACGCACAATCGGATTGGTCACACAGGGGCCGAGCCGCATTTGGCGCGTGTGCATAGCCATCAACGTCAACAGCGGGTAAGGCTCTTGCCAGAGAATGTGCGAATCAAAGACCCATCCATAGCTGAAGCCAAGAGCCTCGGCTTGCTTGGTCAGGTTGACGATTCGTTCAGGTTCCATGTCAGGTTTGAATGTGATCGCAAATTCCAGCATGCTCATCTCCTCAGAAAAAGTGACACAGGCGTTCCGCCCTGTGGCGTTTTTCAACGTTTCCAGGTGTCGTCCAGACGGCTTGTGGAACCACTCTGAAAATCAGCGCCAACGAATGAAAGATTCCACCAGATAGAACATCCGTTGGCACGTTTCATCCGTTGGCAAATCAATTCTCGTCGTTTTGGAGCGTCGTCTGCGACACGCTCACCATTCGGTTAGAAACCGCCTCGGATGCGACGCGCTGCCATCTGATTTCGACACCCCATCTTTGCATCGTTCAAATCTTGACTAATTCGTCATAAGTTTCCGGGCGACGGTCACGGAAAAATTGCCAGATATTCCGCACCTGGCGAATCATGTCCAGGTCAAGCTCAGCCGTGACCAACTGGTCGCGGTCACGGCTCGCTTCGGCCACCAGTTGACCGCGCGGATCACAAAAGTAACTAGTGCCATAAAACTCGCCAATGCGCCATGGGTCTTCGTAGCCCACGCGATTGATGGCGCCGACAAAGTAAGCATTGGCCACCGCATGAGCCGGCTGTTCCAATTTCCATAAGTATTCGGACAAACCGGCAACGGTGGCCGACGGATTGAACACGATCTCCGCGCCGTTCAGCCCCAGCGCGCGAGCGCCTTCAGGGAAGTGCCGGTCATAGCAGATGTAGACACCCACATGCGCGTACTTCGTCTTGAAGACCGGGTAGCCCAGATTACCCGGACGGAAATAGAACTTCTCCCAAAAGCCCGGCGCGCAGTGCGGGATATGATTCTTGCGGTACTTGCCCAGGTACGTCCCATCGGCGTCAATCACTGCCGCCGTGTTGTAGTAAACGCCCGTGATCTCCTCTTCATAAATCGGTACGATGATGGCCATCTGATACTTTCTGGCCAGCTCTTGCATCAGCCGCGTCGTCGGTCCGTCGGGAATGTGTTCAACCATCTCGTACCACCGCGGCGTCTGCTCAGCGCAGAAATACGGTCCATTGAACAGCTCCTGCAAGCAGAGAATCTGCACGCCTTCGCGGCCCGCTTGCTCGATCAGTTTCAGATGTCGTTCGACGCTGGCCTGTTTGATGGTTTCGACCGACTCCGCCGTCGAACACGCCAGCGAGGTTTGAATCAATCCGCATTTGACAATCCTGGGCATGAATGATGACTCCTCACTCTAAGATTTTGCTTGCGCTCGACCGCGCATCAGCGCCCAGTATAGCATAAAGCTCAGGGCGAACGTGACAAACCAACCATAGGTGTAAAGCTGATCGAACAGGCTCGGTGACTGAGCCAGCGCCGACGGACTCAACCAGGCGTAGCGCAACATGCCAGGCAACACCGGCGCAACGGCCACAAGAAAGACAACGACAGCGCGCCAGTTGACGCCGTTGCCATAGCGATAAACGCCATCAATATCGAACAGTGCCTGCAAGGAAAGCTGCCGTCGCCGAATGACCCAATAGTCACAAATCAGAATGCCGCCCAGCGCGCCCATCAAACTTGAATAGCCGATCAACCAACGGAAGATGTAGGCATCGGCGCTCTCCATCAATTTCCAGGGCATCATCACGAGCGCAAAAGTCGCGGTGATCAAACTGCCGGTGAGAAATGAAATGGCTCTGGGATTGAGGTTGGAAAACCCTGTCGCCGGAGCCACCACATTGGCAGCCATGTTGGTGGTGATCTGAGCCACCATGATGACCAGCATGGAAAAAACAATCACCGCCGGGCTGCCGATCATGCTGACCAACTTGACCGGGTCCCAAATCGGCTGACCGAACACAACCACCGTGGCGCTGGTCACCGCCACGCCCAAGAATGAGAACGCGAACATCGTGGTCGGCAATCCCAAGGCTTGGCCGAGTATCTGCGAGCGCTGACTGCTGGCATACCGCGTGAAGTCAGGAATGTTCAAACTGAGCGTCGCCCAATAGCCAACATTAGCTGTCAACGCCGGCCAGAAAATCTCCGACCACGGCCGGCGTTGCCCAGACTGTTGCAGGATGTGAGCGCCACGCAACATCGGTTCCAGCCCACCGGCAGCATCAAGCGCCCAGACGAACAGCAGCAATCCACCGACCAACAGCAGCGGCGCGCCCCACGCTTCCAGCCGCTTGATGCCTTCGATCCCACGCCACAAAATCGCCACCTGCGCCAACCAAAACACAAAAAATCCAATCCAGCCATGACCGGGCACATTCTGCCAGCCTGCCCAGGCCGCCGTCAGTAACGCATCAAGCGCCTGCCCGCCAATCCACGTCTGAATGCCAAACCAGCCACACGCCACAATCGCGCGCAGGGTTGCCGGCAGATGCGCGCCACGTGTGCCAAAACTGGCGCGACACAACACCGGAAACGAGATGCCATATTTCGTTCCGGCATGCGCATTGAGCACCATCGGAATCAGCACGATGACATTGCCGAGAAAAATCGTCATCAGCGCCTGCCACCACGTCATGCCTTGTTCAATCAAGCCGGCGGCCAGCAAGTAGGTCGAGATCACGACGCTCATACCGATCCAGAGCGCCGCAATGTGATAGGTGCTCCAGGTACGCTGCTCGGCCGTGGTGGGCGCTAAATCGGCATTCCAGAGCGGACTGGACGTGACATCATCGCCGAGATGACCAACGTCTTGTGAATCACCAGCGACCGGAATGGGAATGGATTCGTTAGCCATACCCGTGACACGTCCTACTTGCCATCAGATAAACGTCACAGCGATTGCGCCAACCGAGCGCGCGCCGAACCGGATCAAGCGCTGGCTTGCGTTGACGCTGTCGGAGATGCGCCCCTCTGGCGCAGTCTCCAATGATGATTGGCGTGACAGGCTTACCAGCGAACTGACGATCTCGATCATGGTGCTCTCGTGTGCGTGGACGCATCAGCCCTCTGAGCGGCGCTGGCGGCCTCTGCCAAGCT